>NZ_JAVJQP010000021.1:0-67930 GCF_040218875.1 Coleofasciculus sp. D1-CHI-01 | reverse complement strand
TTTGAGCTTGAATGTACTTTTTGACCGCTTTCAATGGTGCGCCCCCTACAGTGGCAACGAAATAGGAGTTTGTCCACAGTGTCGGAATTCGACTTTTGAGCCACGAGAATTCTTGCCTGAGGTATCGAGAAGAACGCCCTTTCATAATTCTCACCAGCTTAGTGATGCCGTACTGCGGATCTATCTCAACGAGAACATGAACGTGATCGGGCATTATCTCTACTTCCAGAATCTCTCCTGATGTCTCATTGACGACTTCCTGCAAGATAATCTTGAGACGAGTGTCAACCCCATTAATCAGAACAGAGCGACGATACTTCGTACACTAGACTAAATGGTACTTACAGGAGTAAACGATGTTGCTGTTAGACTTAAACTTCCTGTCCATGGCAATCATTATACAACATGGCTGCCATATAATGATTCGCTGTCGCTCAATTGTTTATTTGAGGGGGTGAAACTTATCCCCGTGCATAGTAATGACAGGGGCTTGCGTTCCACCCCCTCAAACTCCCCCTATTTTTCGGTCAGCTTTAGCTGACTTGAGCTTTTGGTTCCTTGGGTTTCAACCCTAAGCGGTTGGTGAGACTCTGGGCATACTTTCCCATAGTCGCAATAAACCGCTACAATTTTCTTCATACTAAAGACAGAAAAACGGCAGTTTTGACCCTTTGATGCCCTGAAGGGAACCTGGTTTGTAGGGATAGGTTGAGGGTATTGCATTTCGCCATTGATGATAACGTTATCTCAAACTCACTCTCATCTCCCCCAGCTTCGCGATCATCATCCTGTGAAACCTCAGCCCTTATCTCGTCCCCCAATTCTCAACCCACAAATGGCTTGGGGATTAGTATTTATCGGCGCGATCGCACTTTCTCTTTACCAGGCGGGTATCTGGGGACAGGATATCTTGAATCCAGGGGGATTTTCCTTATTGGGGCGATTTCTCCAAGCTAGTCTACAGCCGGAGTTAAGCCCTGAGTTTCTCCAATTAACCTTAGAGGCGACGCTTACCACGTTAGCCTATGCCGTCTGTGGTACGTTTCTCAGTGTGGTGCTGGGAATCGTTGGCGGAATCTTCACCTCTGAGGTGTGGTGGTTGGCGGTTTCTCAGGGTTCAATCGAGAGACACCCTGCTAAAATTTGGTTGAGTTTGCGGGGATTTTTGGCGGTTCCCAGGGCGATTCACGAAATGCTGTGGGGACTGTTTTTTTTGAATATTTGGGGACTTGATCCCTTAGTCGCCATTTTAGCGATCGCGATTCCCTTTGGGGCGGTGGTGGCGAAGGTTTTTGCCGAAATTCTGGATGAGACTCCCCGTCAACCTCTAATTACGCTGCTCAATAGTGGGGTTGCACCCTTAACCGCGTTTCTCTATACGCTGATTCCCCAAGCCTTTTTAAATCTTCTCTCCTATACGTTTTATCGCTTTGAATGTTCGATTCGTTCGGCGGCGGTGTTGGGAATTATTGGGGCTGGGGGATTGGGATATGAGATTTTTCTGAGTTTACAGTCGCTGCGTTATCAACAGTTGTGGACGTTTTTCTATGCCCTATTTATCTTAAATGGGATGGTTGATTTGAGTAGCGCTTGGTTACGCGATCGCTTAGGCTGTAGCAGTCGGCTGGATTTAAATGCTGATCAGGGTTCTAAGTCTAAGCGGAAATTATATCAGCGTGATCCATTGATTACTCTGGCGGGTATCGCTGGGGCACTACTCATCCCCTTTTGCTTTTGGTATGTCCATCCTGACTTTACTCAACTTTGGTCACCCCGCACTGGGAAATTATTGGTGGATGCGATAACCGTATCCTTTCCACCAGATATAACCTGGGGACAATTGCCAGAATTAGTCCGATTATCAACCCAAACCCTATCCATGTCCATTCTCGCGATCGCACTGGCGGGTATGGGTGGTATTTTACTCTCGTTTCCGGCAACTCGTAATTTTTTCCTACCTGGAGGATTACTCAATCCCAGTCGTCATGGAAGAGGGCGAGGCGAGAAAATTTGGGTATGGATTACCTTTTTACTCACACGGGCGATTTTACTGGTGTGTCGGGCAATTCCTGCACCAATTTGGGCGTTAGTGGCGCTGTTTATCTTATTTCCAGGTATTTTACCGGGTGCGATCGCGTTGGGGCTGCACAATTTTGGGATTTTAGGGCGGCTGATGGCAGAAGTGACGGAAAATCTCCCCCAACCCCCGTTACAAGCCTTGAAAGCTCAGGGAACCCCCGCTGCGTTGGTGTTTTTATATGGGGTGCTGCCGATGACATTACCCCGTTTTCTGGCGTATAGTCTCTATCGTTGGGAAGTCTGTATGCGAGAAACAGTAATTGTGGGATTAGTGGGGGCGGGTGGATTAGGGCGGTTATTGAGTGAACAATTGAGTAGTTTTGACGCGCCCGGTATTGTTACCACTATCGCCTGTTTGATTATGCTGACAGTTCTCGTGGATTGGGTGAGTGGAATCAGTCGGCGATCATTGCGATAAACTTGTTGGATCGCCGAAATCCTTAATATTAAGTAGTGGCGTGGCACACCTTATTTCATGGATTAGCATTGTAGGGGCGCATGGCGTGCGCCCGGTTTAAACGTCAAATCTATTCCACAATTTTAGCTGTGTCAGTCCGCCATCGTGGGCATTGCCCACCAGCATACCAGCCAGTACCATTCAGGTTGGGACATTCTTTACTGTTGCCTGTTGCCTATTGGGAGCAACTGATGTCCTAACGCATCTCCATAGTGCTATAGTCGTTGACTATTATGCTTTTTGTATATACAATGTACACACATAGATAACATCATCAAACTATAAAGTAAGAGTAACTATGGCGTTTCTTGATAAAACCAATAAAGACAAGCGCTCCCTTGTCATCAATATGAGAGTTGAACCCAATCAGCTTGATCTCATAGACACAGCGGCATCTGTTTGTGGCAAGACTCGGAGTGCTTTCATGTTAGACGCAGCCTATCGAGTAGCAGAAGAGGCATTACTAGATTGGAGATTGTTCCGCCTTAATGATGACCAGTGGAAGGCTTTTAATCAAGCTCTTGATAAGCCACCAGAGAAAAACGAAAAGTTACATCAATTGCTTCAGGCAAAATCTCCTTGGGAATAATTATTATTCTGTAGTAATTACCTCATGAAGTATACCCCACCCGAACCTATTCAATCAACCCATGATCTAGAGTCATTTGATTGTGGCGAGATAAGCTTAAATCAATGGTTAAAAACACGCGCTCTTAACAATGAAACCCTTGGTTCATCACGTACTTATGTAGTCTGCTGTGAAAACAAAGTAGTAGGATACTACTGTCTAGCTAATGGTCAGGTTTCCCATATTGAAGCTCCAGGCAAAATCAGAAGAAATATGCCCGATCCAATCCCAGTTGTAGTAATGGGTAGACTGGCTGTTGATATTCGTCATCAAAGAAAGGGAATTGGTCTGGGAATGATCAAAGATGCTGTAAAGCGTACTCTACAAGCATCGGAGATACTAGGGATTAGAGCGATTCTAATTCATGCCCTTAACGAAAATGTGAAAGATTTTTACGTGGAACGTTGCGGCTTTATGCCTTCTCCAATTCATCCTTTAACGGTCATGGTAAAACTTTCTGACATAAAAAAGAATCTTATTTGAATGAATAAAGACGCGCTGGGGAAACATCTGTACCTCACCTACGTTAGAAACTAGATAAATAACCTCCTTCCTGCCTTCTGCCCTATGCCTTTCAATGTATTATATTAACGCGATCGCACGATTGGTGTAGTCAGGTAGATCAGGTGTTTTTCCATCCTGATCCGGAACCGCTTCGACAAACACATCTTTATAGTTCATCTGAACATCACCAAAAATAGTGGCAAACGCGACATCAGCCGCATCGCGCCCGATACCAATACGAATTAACCCATTACAGGGGGCGAGTCGGGTAGGATCAAATAAATACCAGCGATCGCCTAAATACGCCTCAAAATAGGCATGGAAATCTTGCGGTTCCAAATTATAAGCATATCCCGTCACAAAGCGAGCCGGAATATTCAACGCCCGACAAAACGCAATCCCCAAATGGGCAAAATCTCGACAAACCCCCGCTCGTTCTGTCACCGTATCGTAAGCCGAGGTATGTTGATTAGTGCTACCTGATAAATAGGTGACGTTATCGTAAATCCAATTACAGATAGCCGTGACGCGGGAATAGTCAGGAATCAAATTACCAAACTCATTCTGTGCCAGACGCATCAGCCGATCTGACTCACAGTAACGCGATGGATAAAGGTAATGTAACGTTTCTAACGGTAACTTATCTGGAGGATTTTCTGGAATCGAACTGGGGTCTTCATCCCGATAAAATAAATCCACAGTTGCTTGATAGGACACCTGTAAGTCACCTTGGGGTGGGTAGACTCGTAGATATCGGTTTTCCATCCGAGGAGAAACATACTCCTCATAATCGATGGATGGTTCAATTTGCAAGCTTTCTTGCAGAATTATTTGATGTTTTTTCTCAACAACGCTGAGATTAAAAATAAAAGTGCTGCTTGCCGCAACACTGTAATTTAATTTACAGCCCAGCTTGAATTTCATAATTAATCTAAACGAGGATTTGTTTGGGTTTTTCCATAGTACAGTCAATCTGCCATTATTTTGTAGTTAAAGTCATCTAACTAAAGGAATAGTGTTATCGCGAACTCCATAGACTATAGTTTGGTCAAAACAAACTCTTTATTGAACATAAGACATTTTTTTGCATACATAATAGAGGACGATAGCGATAGATTGGCTCAGATGGATGCTTGAAAATTTAGCGTAACACAAAATGCTACACTCCAACTCTTGATGGAATCGTCATACTCGAAGAGCGCGAGAAGCAAGCTACGTCTTAATGTCAGGGAACAGGCAACAGGGATCGTTTTGAGTGAACTCCCCCATCTCCCCCAGCTCTATTTGCCGCCATGGGACACGAGAGTAACAGTTGTTACAAAATCTTGACATTAGCTTTGTTAACCTAAGTAACAATGCCGAAAAAGGAAACAAAATGCCGTGGGAGCATCGGTTAGTATTCAGATTATCGAGGGAAACCCCCATTTGCGATCGCTGCTAGGTTGGCACTTACAGCAAGCTGGCTATTGGGTTTATCAATCTGCCACCCTCTATCAAGCCAGAGAGACATTCTATAATCGCCAACCCACTCTCGTCATTCTCGACTCTGACTTACCCGATGGTGACGGGGTAGAGTTTTGTCGCTGGATTCATCAGCAGCGACATTCGTTAATTTTAATGCTGTCTGCCCGTAATCATGAAGTTGATATCGTCCAAGGGTTAAAAGCGGGTGCCGATGATTATCTAACCAAACCCTTTGGGATGCAGGAATTTCTGGCAAGAGTTGAGGCGCTGATTCGACGTATCCGGATGACGGCTGTACCAATGACGCTGGAATATGGTGATCTCAAAATTGATTTAGTTCAGCGCCGGGTGTGTTACAAAGGGGAGTTTGTTGATTTAACGCCTCAGGAATTTAGTTTACTCTACGTTCTTACTCAAGCAGAAGGATTGCCCTTAAGTCGTTCTGAATTACTCCGTCGGGCGTGGCCCGATGCGATTGATAATCCCCGTACTATTGATACCCATGTCCTCTCACTACGCAAAAAAATTGAAACTGATCCCCGACAACCCAGTTTAATTCAAACGGTGCGGAATGTGGGTTATCGATTTAATCCAGAAATGCTCGAACGCAGCCAATCAACTGAAGGAGAAGCAGATCATAATTATCCAACGTCTCGACCAGATGTTGCACCCGTAGCTGCGAGTACCGCTGGGCGACAATAGTGTTCTTTGTGTAGGGGTACAGGGGGATAAGGGAGTTCGGTCAAAATTGAGTAAGGGCGGGTTTTGTACAAACGTTATCATCAATCGCGATAAGAAAGTCCCTAAACCCGCCCCTACAAACCAGGTTTCCTCGAAGGTTGTGAGCGGTCAAAACTCTTCCACTTCCCATTCTTGTGCCGCTTGTGCTTTGGCTTGAACTAGAGACTCTCGTAACAGGTTCCAGTCCAAATTAGTAGCGGATCTATCTTGCCTAAGCTGACCTGTCTGGAGATATAATACCCGATTACAGAAGAGTTGAGCCATGTCTAACTGATGATTGACCATTAACACAGTAATTTGATCCTGCTTCGCCATGTCAGCTAAGACACCCAAAACATGAGAAGCTGTCCCCACATCAAGGGCGGATGTCGGTTCATCCAGTAAGATAATTTTGGGTTGACAAATTAAAGCCCGTGCGATCGCAACCAGTTGTCGCTGTCCCACTGAAAGTTGTAATTCCGTGCGTTCTAGCCAATCTTCTGGGATGTGCAGCCTTTTCCGATAGGTTTGAATCCGTTGTGCAATCGCGGATTTTCCTAGCTGCTGTAATACCAATGGGTAAGCTAGCGCCTCCTGTACCGTCATTCCTAATAGCTTCGGTTCTTGGCAAACCAGCATAATTTGCCGTCGTAACTGTAGTACGGGAATGGTTTGAATATCTTGATTATCCAGATAAATCGTACCGCTGGTGGGATCATTCAATCGGTTTAACAGCCGCAGCAGTGAACTTTTTCCTGCACCAGAGGGACCAATTAAGGTTATGCGATCGCCTCTGGCTACGTCAAAAGAAATATCGTTGAGAATAGGTGTTGCTGGAATCGCGCCTTTAGCTGCTGTCACTAAACTCACTTGTTTGAGTTGGAGTTGAGCCAGCGTCGGGGATAATGAATCATCAGATACCGTGGGCGAGTTCATGGTTACTTATTGTTCTCCTGATTCCTCTATTTCTCTTATTTCTCGGATTTCTTTAACGTTTCCCAGTTTTACCGTCGTTTCCGCCCGGGCAATCACATCTTTGGCTAACCGTTCACTAAATCCCACGGTAAACGCGATCGCAAAATAAAATAATTCTTCTTTTCTACCAGTAGCATCAGTTGGGTTCGTATCCAGGGGAATCAGTCCAGAACTAATCAGGGTGTACATAAAAACACCAAATGATGCCCCAATAATTGGCTTAAACGCCCCGATTAAAAAGGGTATCACTGGATCTAGAATTTCTCGAAACTCTACATCAAACTCCTTGAGTCGAATTAAAATACTGACTACACTTCCCAACGCTCCCGATGCACCAACCACAAACACTCGGAAAATAATTTGAGAATCTTCTGGCGATAAAGAAATGGTTTCCAAACCAAAGGGCAAGGTGATGGTTAATTGTTTATCTGGTTGATTTTTTTCCTGCATTAATTGAAGTTGTTCCTTGACCTGATTATCGAGGGATGCCAAGGTTGATTCAATCTCGCGAATTCTTTCTTCCATGGGAGTTGGACGGCTGTTCGCACCTAATGAACTTAACGTTCTTTGTGGTGCCTCCATATCGGCTAACCTTTGTTTTAGTTCTTCACGTTCATTGCTAATTGTCTCCAACGATTGACTAACTTGGGATAGTTCTGAGGTTTGAGTTCCATAATTCAAAAAATAAACTGAAGAAATCAGCGCAATAATTCCGGCAAACGAAAAAGGAAAGCATAGTCCGATAATAACTTTAGTGGGAACTGAATCTAAATAGTAAACGTCAATAAAACTATTAAAAATTGAGCGTCTAAGGATTAGGAAAAATGGTTCGTGTCGGCGGAGCGATCGCAACAGCCTAATTCGGGTCTGTTTGACCAGAGAAATACCCGCTTTGTCATCCACAACCGATTTAACCGCTGGAATTAAAACTTCAAGTATACTGGTAAGTTCTAGAACTCTGGGTTCATGTCCTCTGTCCACTTGCTTCTTTTTTATACTTAGTCTTTCAATTCGTTGAATAAATACTAAAATGTTAGAAATCTCATTAAGAATATTTTGACGAGATTTTGATGATTTATCACTAATTTTCTGTTTATTAATTAATGCATTAACTAATTCCATAATTTCTTGCTTTTTGATAGCAAAATTATGCATATAGTCTTGATTTGAATTCATTTTGTATCAGGAGCAAAAAACTGATGGATTAGCATTTCCAGTTAGTAAGCTGTTCGGCATTTAAACCTTAATATCAATAATGGCGCAATCCTTGCCGTAGTGCGTTTAGCGAAGCCATGCCGCAGGCTTTGCATCTTGCTCGCTACTAATACCCAATTTAAATGCATGACAGCTTGCCGACATCATCCGTGGTTAAATCTTTACAATTATAAACATTTTTCAAGGGATTAAACCTTGGCTAAAAACCGTCCAAATTGTCCAACCATCTACGAGTAATAGCAACAGCGTTAATCCTAACAAAATTAGATACATCCAAGGTTGTGCCAAGGGACGGATATCAGTGGTATCGATACCTGTATACGTTTCCACCAACTTAACTAACCGAGCAAAACCCACCACACGCATAGGTAGTAAATACGCCTGCTCCGATGACTGGCTTACAAAATAGTAAACTAATCCCCCTTGTCCCGTCGTCCGCATTTTTAAATTTTTAACATCCGCCCAAGGTAACTCCCAACCCTTACGGAAAAAACGAGGAACCCATTTCGGATAAGTCACCTGAATTTTCTCATCATCCACAATAACTCGTTCACTCAACGCCCCATACAGCGCTAATAGCCCCAAACTAATTCCTCCCCACAGCAATGCTGGCGGTACGGGAGCATCAGAGACTTGGGCTAAAAAGGGTAAAGGTACAGTTAGCGCCACGTATAAACTCAAAAGAGTAATCCGAATTAAGGGAGAGAGGCGAAACGTAGAAGGGCTAGGTTGAACGTCTTGTTCTAATTTTGATAGATTTTCAATGTTTGATGACATAAGTAGTCGCACAAAATTAAAGTTAACGGTTGAGATTAGGGAACAGGGAACGGTAAAGAGTTGAGGCTTGTTAATATTTCTTAGTACAGCGGACAGAATTTATGTCCAGGTACTTAGATTGAAACGTGTCTAATTGTTGCCTTTTGCTCAACGCGACGCCCTCATAAAGCGGCGGCTGATGATCTGATGCTACCAGCTATTTTGGCAGTAAGGACACATTAGGTGACTATACTTTGGTAAATTTTGGGAACTCCATGTCAGTGAAGGGTTAGGTACTACCCTATTTCCTGCACCTCCCACCCTCCTCGAACAACTTGGGTAATCTAGAGGATGATTTCGTCTCGCCTCACGCCGAAACCCAAAAACAAAAAAAATGACACGATGTAAAGCTAAAATTGATCTGAGATTTCCCCTTCACGGAGTAATCATTAATGGTAAGGTTAACGGAACACTGTCACATTGTCAGAAATGACGAAATACTCAATAGCGAACCCATTATCAAAGGCACCCGCACACCAGTCAGGGCAATAGTAGAAATGTGGCGTATCGGAGTTTCGCCGGAGGAAATTCCTCAGCGGTTAACCCATCTTGGTCTATCACAAGTATTTGATGCACTCAGCTATTATCTGGATCATCAGTCAGAAATCAATGAATACATAGAACGCAACCGTATTCCAGACGAACTTATTGATCCACGAGTTCGTAACGTATGACTGATATTTTTATTCATGTTTATTTTGGAAACCAACTTCTTTACATCTTAACGATATAGACTTAAAAAAGCGAAAAGTGATCTGAATTAAGGGCAAGATGCAAAACGTATAGTGTTTACATTTGAGATTTAAACAAGCAATTCACACGCTAAATCAACTAGCATTTCTACCTCGTTATTGTATTGTGTTCTCTACTTAATAGAGAATAAAGAGCTATCCGCAAGAGCATTCTCTTGCTTCCCCAGCTTCCCCAGCTTCCCCAGCTCCCCCAGCTCCCTCAGCTCCCTCAGCTCCCTCATCTCCCTCATCTTCCTTCCGATGTCCAAACAACATCCTCCCCTTGTCCCCAAAAGCCATCATATTTCGTCACCCGCACGTCACCCAAAACCTTAGTCTGACAAGCTAAACGACGATTAGCTGTGGGAGAATGGGGCGGAAGAGAACGTCTTGCCTTATCCTTCCAGTTCGCTTCTGAAACCTCCCCTTCTACCTCAACCGCACAAGTGCCACAACTACCAATCCCCATGCAGTTGATAATTTTGGCATTGCCGTTGTAAAGCGCTACACCATGCTCCAGCAAAACTTTGCGTAAATTACTGCCTGGGTCACATGAAAACGTTTTCCCTTGAGCTGTTACTTTAGGCATTGATGATTTATCTATCGTAGTGACTACACCCTTACTTTTTCTAGTTTACATTTCTTGACAACTTACACAAGTATCCTTACTTATGACTTCTCAAACCCCCACCCCCATCTGGATTTACGACACAACACTGCGGGATGGTTCCCAGCGTGAAGGACTCTCCTTGTCCATCGAAGACAAACTCCGCATCGCCCGACAACTCGACCAATTAGGGATTCCCTTTATTGAAGGCGGTTGGCCCGGTGCGAATCCCAAAGACGTGCAATTTTTCTGGCGACTCAAAGAAGAACCCTTAACCCAAGCAGAAATTGTCGCCTTTTGCTCAACGCGACGCCCTCATAAAACGGCGGCTGATGATCCGATGCTACAAGCAATTTTGGCAGCAGGGACACATTGGGTGACTATCTTTGGTAAGTCTTGGGATCTCCATGTCACGGAAGGGTTAGGTACTACCCTTGACGAAAACCTGGCAATGATTCGCGATACTATAGAATACCTTCACAGTCAAGGGCGGCGAGTGATTTATGATGCCGAACATTGGTTTGATGGGTACAAAAATAACCCAGATTACGCCTTGAAAACCCTTAAAACTGCTATGGATGCAGGGGCTGAATGGTTAGTCTTTTGCGACACCAATGGTGGAACTCTACCCCATGAAATTGGTCAAATCGTCCGAGATGTGATTGAACGTTTAGAACTCAACCCTGAAAACCAAGGCAGGGCGGGTTTTGAACCAACGTTATCACCAACAACAGAACCAGATGAGACGCGCCATGGCGCGTCTCTACATTCGCCTCGATTGGGCATTCACACCCACAATGACTCCGATACCGCCGTGGCGAATGCGTTGATGAGTGTGGTGGAAGGCGTCTGTATGGTTCAGGGAACGATGAACGGCTATGGTGAACGCTGTGGTAATGCAAATCTGTGTTCCTTGATTCCTAACTTACAGCTCAAGCTAGGGTATCACTGTATGCAAAAAGAACAATTAGCCACACTGACTCAAGTTAGTCGTTCCATTAGTGAAGTGGTAAACCTTGCCCCTGATGACCATGCAGCATTTGTAGGTCGGTCGGCATTTGCCCATAAAGGTGGGATTCACGTTTCCGCCGTTGAACGCAATCCACTCACCTACGAACATATTCCGCCCCAACAGGTGGGGAATCAGCGAAGGATTGTGATTTCTGACCAATCCGGACTCAGTAACGTTCTGGCAAAAGCCAAGAGTTTTGGACATGAACTCCACAAACAAGACGCCGCCTGTCGCCAAATCTTAGGACGCCTGAAAGAGTTGGAAAATGAGGGCTATCAATTTGAAGCCGCCGAAGCCAGTTTTGATTTACTGATGCGAGACGCCCTGGGGCAGAAGCAGCAGCATTTTGAACTGAAAGGGTTTCAAGTTCACAGTGACATGCTTCAAGGTATCGACACGCCTTACAGTAATGCGATGGCGACAATTAAGGTTACGGTTAATGGTGAGGATATTTTAGAAGTGGCTGAAGGTAATGGACCCGTGTCAGCACTGGATGCCGCGTTACGGAAAGCCCTGGTGCGATTTTATCCAGAGATAGGAACCTTTTACCTGACCGACTACAAAGTGCGGATTCTGGATGGTGCGGCTGGCACATCAGCAAAAACTCGTGTGCTGGTGGAATCGAGTAATGGCAAGCAGCGCTGGACGACAGTGGGTGTTTCTGCCAATATTCTAGAAGCGTCTTATCAAGCCGTGGTTGAGGGGATTGAATATGGTCTGTTGTTACAGTCTGCTGTGAAGACAGCGGTTGAACAGAAGGTGTGAACTATAGAAGAATCTAAGTCAGTTGGCTTAGATTCTCTTAACCCATAAAGAAATCCTAACCTTTTTAGCGACAGCTATAATTTTTTCTTCCCCAGCTCCCAGACGTAGCATGCTACGTCTCTACATGCTCCCCCTTCCCTTAACGGCAGCCATTCCAGGGGCAATGGTAGTGATTTCCGTACATTTTTCTAAAAAGGGTTGCGTAAATGTCCTCGGATGGGTTATAAGGGTAGGGTAATGCTTCCTTGCCGAGAGCCAACTCTACGAACCGGCAAAAATAAATAACAGGAAGCGTTTTTTTGATCCAAGCATTTGCAAAAGTTATTTCGAGAAAATTGAGAGTATGACTCAGCAAGTTACTCACCCCATGGTGAAGATGCAGCGTCAGGTGCGTTCACTCGTGGAATCCAAGATAATCAAACCCAGCGACAGTATATGGAAAATCGCCCTGCTATATGGCGACGACTGGTCGTTCTGGAAAAAGGAACTCATCGAATTTGGCTTCACCATGCAAGATCCAATTGGTGATTTACTCGCCGTGGAAGCATGGGATGAAGAATAGATGTTCTGACGTCTTTGAACCGTTAATAGCGAAGCGATCGCGCCAGCAGAAGCTCTAGCGACAAGCGTCTAAGGCGTTTGCAAGCTCCTTCGCCGTTTGGTAGCGATCGCACACTTTGAGTTGGCATACCCGGTCGATTACTTCCCGTAACGCGGGAGTAATCGTGGGGGCTTTGGACAAGTCAAATCCATAGCCCAAACTGCGGCGGCGATAAAATTTAAGGGGAGTCATCCCAGTTAACAGAAAAATCAGGGTCGGACCAATGGCATAGAGATCGGATTGAGTGACTGGAGTCCCTCGGTCTTGTTCGGGGGCGCTATATCCTTCAGCACCAATTCGAGTTCCTGGCATTGTCCCGATCTCCTTCACTGCGCCAAAGTCAAGGACAACTATGCTGTTGTCTCGATGACGCACAATCAGATTCGCAGGTTTAATATCCCGGTGAATTAAGGGCGGATCGCTCGAATGGATGTAATCTAGAACATCACAGGTTTGAATCATCCACTCAGCGGCTTGATCTGGAGTAACCGGTCCAGCCATCAAAATCCGTTGCTCCAAATCTTGTCCGTGGATGAGCGCCATTGCCAAATACTTTTTACCCCCTTCGACAAAAAAGTCATAATACTCAGGAATTCCGGGATGATGCAGGGCTTGTAAGGCACGCGCCTCTCGCTCAAACAGTTCTTGGGCTTTAGCAATTTGTGCCACATCCGCATTCATTTCTTTGAGGACGAGTAACGTCGGGCGTCCCTCGATTTTGCCTGTATTATCCCAGGCGAGATAGGTTGTCCCCATTCCTCCCTGTCCCAGGGTTCGCAGGACTTGATAGTGGCGGATAACTCGTTGTACAGGGACTAAAGGTTGACCACAGTGAATACAAAATAAATTACCGGGTGGATTGCCCAGGTGAGTGCAGGACTGTTTAGATTTAGGCGTTGGCGAGACTAAGCCAGAATTTGGCACAGAAACCGGGTTCAGTTCAAATTTGAGCATTGGTCCTTCTCGAGCCAGCCGAATCAAGCCCTGATTCGGGAGTACCTCTCGTGATACCAGCACTCCATTCAGAAACGTGCCGTTGGTTCCCTGATTAACCAACTGCCACTTATGTCCAGATTGGACGACGGTGACTCTCAATTCGAGGTGATACCGAGATACTAACGGATTGTTTAGAATCACGTCATTATCTGGCGATCGACCAATACGAATTGTAGACTGGTTGTGGAATTTCCACTTTTGTAATGGAGTGGATGCCTGCGGATGTAGAAGGGTCAGCGTGACCATAGTCCTCAGTTTTTTGTCCTTAACTCACAGGGCTTGTTTCAATGTCTTGGCGGGAGTCCCTTGAGCCAAACTCTGGCTCTTGAAGCCCGGTTTGGTATCCGTGGTTTATTAGTTAGACGGATTACTGTTACTCGTGGCATAAAAAATAATCTAGTCCTTAATTAAAGTTAGTCGCTCCCGTCCTTTTTCGGGATTAGGATTCCTCTGAGTCCTTGATGAACCTACCGATGCACCTGCCATAGCAGAAGATAGAAGGTTCCAGGGCAGAAGGCAAAAGGTTTCTTACTGGTACGTAATCGTTTCAGCCATTTAATCTGTCCTAACCTTGATGGCGACAGCTATATATAAAACTAATACAATTCCCCCATAGCCGGACATTGAGGTTTACTTACAGCTTCGACTAGGGCTGTTGGTAGCCTGCCAATACTGCTCGCATAAGCCCTAATTTAATTTTTTCTGCCAGACGTTCCACCGGAACGCCTCTACATGCACCCCTGCTCCCCCTGCTCCCCCTGCTCCCCTATCCCTTGCAATCTTGCCTCAATTCCTTGCTCCTGTTCCCCGTTTCCCAAAATGATGTACAAACAGGCATTTGACCAATCATCAATCACCAACTCCGTTGCTGAAAATTAGGTCGCACTTTTACTCGGATGAGTATGGCGGTGATGTTGTCGTGACCATTCTGCTCATTGGCTAGGTCAACTAACTGTAGGATACCCTGCTCAAGGTTAGCGCGAGAACTGAGCAAAGGAGCCAGGTGGGTCTGCCAGTTATTCTCGATAAGTTCATTATCGGACAACCCATCGGAACACAGAACGAATAAGGTATCCTCATTCAGTTCCAAAAAATTGATGTCAGGAGTAACAAACTGGTCGCTGCGTGGTCCTAAAGCTTGAGTGAGTTGATAAGCATCCGGGCGAGAATAGGCGATCGCTTCTTCCACGCCGCGTTTCATTTCCCGTTGACCGACTTCATGGTCTACGGTGAGTTGCTCTAAACCACCTTTGCGGGTTAACCGATAGAGACGACTATCGCCCACATGGGCGATCGCGACGTTGGTATTCTGAACCAACATCATTGCCAAGGTTGTCCCCATGCGACCACTGCCTGATCGCGCATTTTGTTGGTTGACATCATAAATGTTTTGGTTAGTTAGGCGTACCGCTTCGCCAATACTTTCTTCTGTGGGTAACTCATCTTGCCAATGGTCTTGAAAATACGCCTCCAGCTTCTCCACCGCCATAGAACTCGCCACTTCTCCGGCAGCATGTCCACCCATTCCATCACAGAGAATATAAAGACCGCGAGCGTCTAAGGTTCGACCTATGGGGGTTTCGTGCTTTTTCACCTGCGCCTGAATCCCAAAGCAGTCTTCATTGTGATCTCGTTGACGACCAATATCCGTGCAGCCAACATCGTCAAGGCTGAGTAATTGCATGGGTAGAACAACCGTAGGACCACCATCGTCGTAGCTCCCCACGACGTCTGCTGTGGGCATTTCCAGAAAACTGATTTCCTCGTCAGACAGGGGTTCCTCCCTCTCTAAGGTAACTGCCGTTGCCTGTTCTTCTTGTGCCTCTTCTTCAGCGTGAGCGATCGCTTCTAACTCGGATCGTAATTGGTCAATCGTGGTAATTTCCTCGGTACACATCTGCCGAAATACCGTCCCCAATGAGGTCAGTTGAGTCCGTTGCGACTGGTTAAATAGCAGCCGCCACATTTGCCCCAAATCCTCTAACAGGGGTGGATCATCTTCAGAATCATGATAGAGGCGCTCTAACCCCAGCACCTGGTCTTCATCAACTCGTAAATTGGTAATTTCTAATAGACTTTGGCAACAATTCCAAGGTTCAAGTGCCTGCCAAAGTCTTGCCATTTCATCGAGCCAATACAATAGCTGTAAGGTAGATAACGTTTCACTGCCCCACAAGTCACTGAGAAGCTGCCAGCTTGAGCGATCTTCGAGCAACATCACTGACTGATTATCCTGTTGCCACGCATCATGAACCTCTGGCACAGTCGGATAATGGTTTTGTTTCAACGCCAAATAGGGTTGTGCGATCGCCGGAATTCCCAGGATTGGTGAGGATTGGGACGGGGATTGCTCTGATTGTTGCTCCAGTAGGGCTTCCAGAAGTGATTTCTGAAAGGGCTGGCAGTCCAACACTTTGACAAACGTTTCCGATCCGGCGGGGGCATTCGCTAAGATGTCGGGATTTAGGGGTTCGATGAGTCGGTAACGTTGTTGAGCATCCAGATAGGCGATCGAGTGAGCATTGTAAGCAGAACTTGCCTCAGACGTCGCTATCGATGAGGCTTGAGTCTCTGGATCGGGTTCAACCGTTGATTGTGCCATCAATGTCGGACTCTTTGCCGTGTCTGGCTGATCCGTTTCCTGAGAAAAAGCCTCAGAATCGGTTTTGGCATCATCGGGAATTTCGGCAGACGTTACTTCACTTTCCTTCGTTTGTGTCCCCTGGGCTGATGACTCTAGATCCGCAGGGCTAGCGATTGACTCAGAATTAGTTGAGGAACGTTCTGGATTAGGGGTTGAGGTTACGCCATACTCTGGCTCTTTGGCAATCATTGCCCACCAAACCGTTCCCGTAAACGCACCGCAATTATGGCAGGTTTCAGCATTAACGGGAACTTGGGTATCGCATTCAGGACACAGTTTATGGATCAAGGAAGTTCCACATCGCTGACAAAACTTGTGAGTATTCGGGTTTTCAAAATGACACTGGGGACAAATTAACATAACGGAACTTCCTCAATTCCTATCGGGTTTCTAAGGCTGGGATTATAAGCTAGCTGCCATCTAGTTTGCCACGCCAGAATCAAAGGTTGCAGCTTTTAAGGGAGTGTAGAGATGCGCCATAGCGCGTCTCTACAAGGGTTTTCTCAAAACTTCACCAGTTTCTGGAGAGAGACAAGTTCCGGGGGCGTCAGATCACGCCACTGACCCGGTTGCAACCCATCCAGACGCAGATGAGCGATCGCGACCCGGATTAATCGTAAGGTGGGAAATCCCACCCCTGCTGTCATGCGCCGTACTTGACGGTTTCGCCCTTCGGTCAAGGTGATTTCTAACCAGCAAGTCGGTACAGTTTTGCGAAAGCGGATCGGGGGATCGCGGGGGGGTAGATCGGGTTCTTGTGGTAATCGCTGCACTTGAGCTTTTCTGGTCTGATAATCTTTAATCACTACACCCTGGCGTAATTGATTCAAGGCAGCTTCATCGGGGATACGTTCCACTTGCACCCAATAGGTACGGGGATGTCGAAAGCGCGGGTTAGAGAGACGGTGCTGCAAGCGCCCATGATTGGTCAACAAGAGCAATCCCTCGCTGTCTCGGTCAAGGCGTCCGACGGGGTAAACCTCCGACACCGGAATATAGTCTTTGAGCGTTCGACGGGGACTGTCCTCCCTATCCGTAAACTGACTTAAGACATCGTAGGGTTTGTAGAACAAAAGGTATCGATACACATATTCAATCTTAACCGTTGTCAGTTAGAAGCTTCATCTGGGGACGGGGGTAAATAATCATTGAACCGTTGCTGGTCATAGAAGTAAAGCGTGCGAATAGGATATGGAATATTAATGTCGGCGTGATCAAAGGCTTTTTTAATCGCCATAATCGATCGAGTTTGCACCTGACGGACTCGTTGCTGCTGGGGTAACGTCCAATAGCGGACAACGAAATCAATGGAACTGTCGCCAAAGCTGACTAAATCGATTTCTGGTGAAGGCTGGGACAAGACACCCTCCACCTGAGTAATGGTTTGCTCGAGCAGTTCAGCCGCTTCAGACAAGGGGGTATTATAGTCAACTCCAACACCTAAATCCGTTCGTCGCTGTCCGTAGGCGGTTCTGACTTGCACCGCACTGGTAAAGACTGTTGAATTCGGCAGGAGAATTCGTTCGCCTTGATAGGTACGAATTTGGGTGGTACGGATGTCAATCCGCTCCACCGTTCCTTCATAGTCCTCAATAATCACCTGATCATTGAGGCGAAACGGTTCTTGCACCAGTAATAGCACCCCAGCTAAGAAGTTTTTGAAGATATCTTGAAAGGCAAAACCAACGGCGACTGAACCCAACCCCAGCGCCGCGATAATGTCACCTAGCCGTAAGCCCGGAAAGGCAATCACACTAGCGGCTAAAATGCCAACGACCCATGTTGTCACATACGTCGTTTTTGCTAGCAGCATTTGCAGCGATGAGCTACGGATGGTACGCTCTCCTATCTTAGCGGTGACTTGCTGGGTACCCTCGGCAGTGTAGCGAGTTAACAGGAGAATGATCACTCCGCCGATAAGCCCGGGCAAAACCTCAATAGCAGAGCCAAGGAGATTGAACAAGCTGGATTGGATTTGTTGAATAAGACGGTTCACAGGTTGATCATGGACATATTTCTCCTGTTAACTTAGCAGCTATAGGGAATCTGGTTTATGCCGATGGCAAAATTTTGCTAAAATTCCGCTAAAATGCTGAGATAATCGGGTTAAATCTAGCGTCTCGTTCTGGCATGAGCTAAGGATGTTTCACTGGTGGTGGGAATTGTCCCTCTTTATCTGGTGTCTTGGCTGAGAGTAAATAGTAGGTAACACTTGCTGCCAGACAAAGCGGCTTGAGGACAAGCATCATTTGGGTAAATCTGCAAGTGGCTTAGATCTAAGGTTATGTAAATTTAAGCTAGGTGTTACCCACCATCTTATTGAAGAACGTTCTAGACAATTCTATTTGTCACTCCAAAACCTTCTCGTAAAAGTTTAAAAACCTATGGAATCTCTTTGGGCAATTATTTTGGCACTGTGTTTAAGCGGCTACGGCATTGGTTCAGCCAGAGTTATCAATCAGGGCAATCAAGCTATCGTTGAACGTTTAGGGAAATATAAGAAGACTTTACAGCCCGGTCTAAAGTGGGTTTGGTTCCCTCTGGAAAATATTGCTGTAGAAGAAACCACTCGTGAGCAAGTTTTAGACACCGAACCCAAGCAGGCAATCACGAAAGACAATATTTCTTTGGAAGTCGATGCAGTGGTGTTCTGGAGAATCAACAACCTCTATAAAGCCTACTACGATGTTGAAGATGTCAAAGAGGCAATTACAAATTTAGTGCTCACGGCATTACGGTCGGAGATTGGCAAAATGGATTTAGATCAAACCTATTCATCCCGTTCTGAGATCAATGAAAATTTGTCTGTTTACCTCAAGGAAGCTGCCGATAGTTGGGGGGTAGAGGTTATCCGTGTGGAACTCCAAGAAATTAAACCACCCCAGACAGTGCTAGAGTCCTTGGAACAGGAGCGAGCCGCAGAAAGCATGAAAAAAGCGGCGATTTATGAGGCAGAGGGTGAGAGAGAAGCCGCGATCGCCCAGGCAGAGGGAACGGTGAAATCCCTAGAGATGATCTCAAAAGCGCTGCTCGAAAAGCCTAACAGTCAAGATGTACTCAAGTATTTGATTGCCACTCGATATGTAGAAGCGAACGAGAAATTGGGAGAAAGTAGCAACTCCAAAATCGTATTCATGGACCCCAAAGCCTTGACTGAAGCGATGACTGATTTAATGGAGACTCCGGAATTGCCAATCAAGAAGGATGGCGGAAATGGCTCGAATTAAGCTTTCGGCTCAATAATTCCCATCTTTGGCTGCTGCTTCTGCCAAAGAGAAAGCCTGTTTGAGGGGCGGGTTTAGGCAAAATTTGTAGGGGCGGGTTTAGCCGCTAAATTAGACATCCACCGATAAATCAACAACAAAACCCGCCCTCCCCACCGATAAATCAACTCTAGTCAGCGTCATCCTCCTCAGATGTTGGAGTATTCATCTCTTCTTTAAAACCTTTAAGCGTTTTTCCTAATGCGCGACCCATATCAGGGATCTTCTTGGGACCGAAAATTACTAGAGCGACAATTCCAATAATCGCCACTTCGGGCCATCCTAAGCCAAACATACTCGTCTACTCCTATCAACTCTGCTTACTTATATTGACATCCTTTCTGACTTCCTGAGCTAACGAAGTAGCTGCACCACTTGGGGGATATCCATCATCGCTAACGGGGTTTCTGGGTTCTTCAAGCCAACTCACACTATCTAAGTCTTCACTCTCCAACATCACACCAAGTTCAGTCACGATAAAAAGCAGGCAGATTAAGATTGTGGCTATCCCAACGGAATCAGAAGCTGATATCCTAGACCTACCGCCTTATCCTGACGGGTTTAGGTTAATTGTTTAGGTTCAAGGAATGTCAGCAACTACTAAGCCTTCCCTGCGAGAGCAACAACACCCCCTCATCCACCAATTAGCCGACTGTATTGAAGCTAACTGGCGGCGTTACCTGGATTTGTCGCCCTATCAGCTTCCTGCTGATTTAGGTTATGTAGAGGGGCGTCTAGAGGGTGAGAAACTTACGATTGAAAACCGTTGTTATCAGACACCACAGTTTCGCAAACTGCACTTGGAACTGGCAAAAGTGGGAACAATGCTCGATATCCTCCACTGTGTCATGTTTCCTCGTCCAGAGTATGATTTACCCATGTTCGGCTGCGATCTAGTTGGTGGACGCGGGAAAATCAGTGCCGCGATCGCAGACCTTTCTCCAGTGAATGCTCAGCGTATCTTACCTGACATTTACCGCCAACCGTTACAAGCCTTACCAACGCCTCATTTCCAAGACGTCCGTGAGTTGCCAGAGTGGGGCGATATTTTTTCTGAATTTTGCATTTTTATTCGACCCAACACCCCTGAAGAGGAACACAAATTTTTATCGCGAGTAGAGAATTTTCTCCAAATTCATTGTACTCAGGCGGCTAATGCGACACCCGTTTCGGCTGAAAACCAAGCAGAAGTTTTAGCGGGTCAGCATTATTATTGCACCAAGCAGCAGCAGAATGATAAAACCCGTCGTGTCCTAGAAAAAGCCTTTGGTGCGGATTGGGCAGAGTATTATATGACAACGGTATTGTTTGACTTGCCATCGGCGTAATTGGTCATTCGTCATTTGTCATTTGTCAGGGAATAGGGAATAGGGAATAGGGAATAGGAAACAGGAAACAGGGAACATTGGAAAATGCTCCAGCATCTTGTCTAAGCGGTGCAGTGCTATAATAGTCCGCAGGAGCGAAAACCAAGCGAACAATATTAGGGCTTGAGACCCCGTAACAAAGCTTTTAAGAGTAGCGCACCTATAATAAGGCGGTTGAGAAATCCAGCATACCTTAATGGCGCTGAAAATAACGGATTAAAGCAGCAAAGCTTCTCAAATTACTTCGATCAATAAAAATTAAATAGGGCAAGTTCTGTCCAAATTTAAACCTGTGGACTGGTTGAGTGCCGTCACCGCCAGAGTGAAGCAGGAAGCAATTCGGATAATGTCTAACAAGATCCAATCTTGTCTAGCTTTGTCCAAGTGTTGTAGAACGGCATAAACCAGGGATGGATGAAGGACTATTGTCAAAACCAATAACTCGTTGGGCGATCGCGTTAGCTGTGGGCGGAACTCTGGCGACTGGAGTGGCGGCGGTTTACAGCCTAAATCGGGTTCAACTCCGTCCAAATCAATCACATTCACAGCCGACGGCGACACCTGCAATCGAAGCGGTAACTGCCTTAGGACGCTTGGAACCGGCTGGCGAAGTGATCACAATATCCGCTCCCACATCACTGGAGGGCGCTAGTGTAGTGAAATCATTACTGGTTTCGGAAGGCGATCGCGTGCGGGAAAATCAAGTGATTGCGATTATGGATAACCGCGATCGCTTGCAAGCGTCTGTCGATCTGGCGAAAAAACAAGTTGAAATTGCTCAAGCGAATCTGGAACGAGTGAAAGCAGGTGCTAAAGCGGGTGCAATTCAAGCCCAACAGGAAACCATTAATCGCCTGGAAAAAGAATTAGAGGGAGAAACAAAAGCCCAACAGAGCAAAATTAATCGCTTAGAAACTGAACTGAGAGAAACCACCAAAGCTCAAGAAGCCACGATTCAAGCCCAACAAGCCACCGTTAAAGGTCAAGAAGCTACGATTAGACGACTCGAGGCAGAAAAACGCAACGCTGATAACGACTTTGCCCGCTATCAGCAGTTAGCCGAAGATGGAGCTATTTCTACCTCAGAATTAGAAAGCCGCCGTTTGAGGGTGGAAACAGCTCTAGAACGCCTGAGTGAGGCACAAGAAAACCTCAGTCAACAACAGGCGAATCTAATTCAAGCCGAAGCAAACAAAGCTCAAACAATTGCTAATCTTAACGAACAGCTTGAAGAAGCCAGAGTTAACCGCAATAAAACAATTGCCATTCTAGAAGCTCGGATTAAAGAAGAAGAAGCCCGCCTCGAAGAAATCCAAGAAATTCGTCCGGTTGATATTAAACAAGCCGAAGCTGAAGTGGAAAGTACACTAGCAGCCGTTGAACAAGCCCAAGCTGATTTAGATTCATTAGCTTACGTGCGGGCTTCAGAAGATGGTCGAATTTTAGAGATTAATACCCGGGCTGGAGAAACTATTAAAGAAGGGGAAGGAATTGTTGAACTGGGAAAAACAGACGAGATGATAGTGGTTGCTGAAGTCTACGAAAGCGATATTAGCCAAGTACGTCTCGGACAACGTGTTGCTATCCGTAGTGAAGGCAAAGCATTTGAGGAAAAACTTCAAGGGAATGTCAGCAAAATTGGACTACAAATTGGCAAAAAAGATATTCTGGATACCGATCCGGCTGCTGATGTTGATGCCAGAGTCGTGGAAGTGGATATTCGTCTACGTCCAGAAGATAACCAAAAAGTTGCTGGCTTAACTAATTCAAAAGTTATCGTAGAAATATTCCTAGAATCATAGTAAAATTAGTTCAAAACTTAGTCGGGGCGGGTTTATTTGCATTTGGGTCATGTCAGAAAAGATAGTAGTGAAACCCGCGCCTACACAAAAATTAAAACTTAAAACTTAAATGAAAATTCCTCTTGCTTGGTTACAACTAAGCCGCGAAAAAATCCGATTATTGGTCGCGATCGCGGGAATTGGCTTTGCTGATATTTTAATGTTTATGCAACTCGGGTTTCGCGATGCCTTGTTTGAAAGTAATGTAACCCTACATAACAAGTTAAAAGGTGACATTTTTCTGATTAGCCCTCAGTCCACATCAACTATCGCCATGAAAAGCTTTCCCCAGCGGCGATTATATCAAGCTTTGGGTTTTGAGGGTGTTCAGTCTATTAGTCCACTCTATATGGATTTTGGATTATGGAAAAACCCGCAAAATCGAGCAACTCGCGCCATTATGGTTTTGGGATTTAATCCAGCTAATCCAGTCTTAGAACTACCTGATGTTAATCAAAATTTGAATAAGATAAAAATAGAAAATGGGGTTTTATTCGATGATACGTCTAGACCCGAATATGGTTCAATTGCTCAATTATTTCGTCAAAACGAAGAGGTAACGACAGAAGTAGAAGAACGTCGCATCCGGGTGGTAGGATTATTTAGTCTAGGCGCTTCATTTGCGGCTGATGGAAATATTGTTACAAGTGATCTTAATTTTTTGCGAATATTTCCACGACGAGATAAGGGACTAATTGATATTGGTATAGTTCAATTACAACCCGGAGCAAATATTCAAACCGTTTTAACTGACATGAGACAGGAATTTCCTGATGATGTCACAATTTTATCTAAGCAAGAATTTATTAATTTTGAAAAAAGTTACTGGCAAACCAGTACCGCGATCGGTTTTGTCTTCACTTTAGGAACAATAATGGGGTTTGTGGTTGGTACGGTGATTGTTTATCAGATTCTTTATACTGATGTTTCCGATCATTTACCCGAATATGCCACACTCAAAGCCATGGGCTATACCCATCGTTATTTATTGATGGTGGTTTTCCAAGAAGCGCTTATTCTGGCTATTTTAGGATATATTCCCGGAATGGTAATTGCTTCGGGATTGTATGGTTTAACAAAAGCCGCAACTCGTCTACCGATGATGATGTCCTTGACTAAAACGATAACGATTTTAATCTTGACAATTATCATGTGTTGTGTATCAGGGGCAATTGCTGTGCGAAAACTGAAAGCGGCTGATCCGGCTGATATTTTTTAGAGTTCTGTTATTGGTGTGAAAGGGCGGGTTTTGTTGTTCCGTTATTGGTGAATATATGAATTGAGTCCCTAAACCCGCCCCTACGATTGTCCCTAAACCCGCTCCTACAAGAGACGTATAAAATTATAATAGATTTATGAGTTATGAATTATCACGTATTACGTCAATCTCCTGTAGTCTCGATTAAAAATCTCAACCATTATTTTGGTAAAGGTTCTCTACGTAAACAAATTCTCTTTGATATCAACCTAGAACTATTATCTGGAGAAATTGTATTGGTGACAGGTCCTTCGGGTTCAGGTAAAACGACCTTGTTAACGCTAATTGGGGGCTTACGTTCACCCCAATCGGGTCAAGTTCACGTCTTAGGACAGGAACTTGTGGGTGCAACCGAAGAAAAACTGGTGCAAGTGCGCCGCCATATTGGTTATATCTTTCAATCTCATAATTTGCTCAAGAGTCTTACCGCGTGCCAAAACGTGCAAATGTCTGTGGAACTTCACCCTAATATTTCTCCCGTCGAGGCGGTAGCGAAATCAACAGCGATATTAACCACAGTTGGTTTAACCAATCATCTTAATAACTACCCTGATAACCTTTCTGGCGGACAAAAACAGCGCGTTGCGATCGCACGGGCGTTAGTGAGTCGTCCTCAGTTAGTTCTAGCTGACGAACCCACAGCAGCTTTGGATAGTCAATCAGGACGGAATGTCGTGGAATTAATGCAACAGTTAGCAAAACAACAAGGATGCACCATTCTACTCGTGACCCACGATAATCGGATTTTAGATATTGCGGATCGGATTATTCATATCGAAGATGGACATATTGAATTGCTTCGCTAACACTACCCAAATTGAAAATTATGGGTAGGCATTGCCCTCAATATTTTCGTTCAAAGAAGTAATAAGTCATAAGGAATACATTATATAGCTGTAGCCATAAACGACGTTTAAGGATGAGCCAGTTTATCTAATGACTGAGAACCCCTAAATAGGTTCAGTGCATCCGCGCCCGATTTGTTCTTAAGGTCACGTTAACCCCCTCACTAGATTGCTGAAGCACCAGTAAAGGAGTCGGTTTAGCTTTTTGATCCCAGTGAATTGAAACAATTCGTCCTTGAATCGTGGGTTGCCAGCTTTCATCCTCTGGAGAGAGAAAGGTTTCGATACAATCAATAATCTGGCTAATCGTGGCTGAGGTGGCTTGAGTCGGTAATTTAGTCAACTTGATTTGAATCCGGAACAGCACTCGCATGGTACGTTTACCGCTGCTTTCCGTCTCGTACTTGACATCAAACAGTTCATCAACTTGCCTCCCCGTGGTACTAGCAATCCCGACCGCGCTTTGAGTCGCTTGATTCGGTCGTAGTGCCACACTGATGATTTGTTTAACCTTGATTTTGATTTGATTAACGATAGCAAAATGGAATACCTCTTCCTCCATCCGCAATCGCAGATAGTCTAAATTGAACTCGCGAGAGTGAACCAAATCCGGATTGGTTTCCATTTTACGGATCGTGTTGAGCGCCAACTTCAACTTTTTCTGGAGGTCTTTGGTTTTAAACTGCTCAAATTTCAGCTTTTTCGTCATGGCATTCAATTGCATTTTGCCATAGACCAGTAAGCCGATCACGAGTAAGAACAGTCCCATGGAGACAAACATCCAGGGTGATCCGAAAGACTGATTGTTTGGGGGTGAAGGAGAGACAGCCGTGGGTGACGGCTGAGAAACTTGAGCTAATGTAGATTCTCTAGGGATAATCGAACTGGACATAATGCCTGCTGGAGAAAACGTAAGAGTTATTTCTAGAATGCCTTCCAGGGAGTGCATCGGGTGCAATCTCGCCCTTGCTAAGTCTGCTGGGGTATACCGACAGCCATTTTTTGTCGGTGGGGAAAACACTGTACCGAGTCGTAAACTCTTGCGAAAGTCCCCTAGGACTCCGCCATGAATGTTAGATTGTTCTGGATTTGTGTGGTTGATCG
Source organism: Coleofasciculus sp. D1-CHI-01 (assembly GCF_040218875.1). Taxonomy (NCBI): domain Bacteria; kingdom Bacillati; phylum Cyanobacteriota; class Cyanophyceae; order Coleofasciculales; family Coleofasciculaceae; genus Coleofasciculus; species Coleofasciculus sp. D1-CHI-01. Next base: position 42,038 of record NZ_JAVJQP010000021.1, on the reverse strand, counting down.
ATTTGTCGCTTCAATTACAGATGCACCCATGCAGATTTTGAATTACAGTCCTGGAAAAAGGTAGCAGCAAACAGAGGTGTTCCTGCTGAGTGTTACCCTTAGTGGCGCCAGCGTGCCCGGTAGCTGCGAGCATCAATATGGCACAAATTAGGAAACCGACTATAGCGACCTAAACCACCGGGCCACCACGGTTCCAGAGACCAATAAATCTGATTACCACTTAACCCTTCACCCACAAAATCCATGGCATCTCCCACCAGATGCCGACTATACTTGGCACCCCCAACTGCTCGATTAATGTGAGGGGGACGATACCAACTGGTGACGATAAAAGGTCGCCCAATGCGATCGCGTGCCCGTTGTGCCAGTTTCGCAATGCGAATCATAGCATCCACTGTAGCTTGGTTCGGGGGCATACGTGTACCTCCATGGGTGGCTTCTGCCCAGGTAAAGTTACCATCGGGAATAATTGGTGCTAATAGCTGAATATTGTAGGGTGTCCACCGTTCCGGACGTTTGGGAATGACTACAGGTGTGGGCTTGGGCGGTGCTTCTTGGGCTTGGCGGCGGGCTTCATTCATCCGTTTTTGGTCGTCCAGGAGAGATTGCACTGCCTGATTTCGGGTGGGCAAATCTCGCCAAAGTTGCACCAGACGGATTAATGCTTCCCGTTGGTTGTCCTCTTCTTTGTAGTTTTTGGGTATCTTCCCGACAAAGCTGATTAGTTCTCGATCCAGTTCCGCTGCCAGTTTTTGCATCGCGGTGGGATCAGTGGTACTCGCTTGGAGGATGTCTGGATTAATGCCCAGATGACTTAATACCGTGGCGCGGGAGTCAAATTGATTCCAGAGTCGAAAGCCTTCGGTGAGGGCATTGCGTTGGCTACCTTGTCCCTGGTAGAACTTCGGTATGCGCTCGACAAAGGCAATTAGCGCCGGATCAATAATATCGAGATCTTCTTCGGGGGAGGCACTTTTTTCCAAAGACGCGATCGCTTCTTCTCGGCTTCGCAGTTGACGCCATAGTTGACTTAGGCGCAGCAATGCCTCCCGTTGATGGGGATAACCGCTATAGTTGGCAGACACCCGTCCCATAAATTGCTTCAGGGGAATATCCAATAGGGATTCATCCTTACGCGCTGATTCTACCTGATCCGTTGGTACTAACGAAGCAATAGCAGCATCCGGCGTATCCAGTTCCCGCCACACTCGCACCCCTTCGAGCAACGCATCCCGTTGATGAGGTAATCCCTGATAATACTCCGGCAGTCGATCCACAAGCGTCAGTAAGGCTTTATCTAGATAGGCAAGATTTTGGGGCAGATTTTCGCTGCTGAAGTCGGCGGCTAAATCAGCTAGATAGGCTTGTTTGAGGGACTCAAAGTTACTCGGTTCTAAACGTGCTGTATGGGGTTGACTGGCTGGCGGTACATATCCTCTAGCCACGTTTTGTAGGAACTCGTCACTATAGCGTCCCTGTTCGGAGAGCCATAAATCATTTCCTTGCTGTCCCTGAGCAATTAAACTATCAGTCAGCGATCGGATAACATTAGCAGCATACTGAACTTGTTCCGCGAACGTATTCACCTGATCGGGGGATACCCGATTGGCAGGCGAGATGCCTAATCCTGTTTCTTCATCAGCAAGCGTCGGAGACGAATGAACCTGATAGAGAGCCGCCAAAATTGGCTTGTGAATCCCCGCTCGTTCGGCGGCTAGAAGATAATAATAATTCCGTTGGTCTGGTGATAGTATTGCCATGACGAATTTTGATAATCCAAGATATAGCACCCATTACACAATAATCTATGGCTTGTTCATCGATTAACTCAGCAATAGCCGCCCATTGCTGGAAAACGCTACGTCTGATTGCCACGGATTTCAACAACCCTGACTTGAGGGACGCTTGAAGTCAGGGATTGCCAGGGACAGGGCTGGCAACGTAAGCGTTGAATAGACCATTAGCCACCAACTGATACACACCTCCAAATGCTTCCCCAGTTTGGACTAACTGTAAGTCTACTTGTCATAGACGCTTTAAGAGAGGACATTTTGTTGGTGGTGGTCGAGGGGACTTTGTACTTTGTACAGACGCTTCTGTCATCGCGTCTCTACTACACGAGAGGTTTATCACCATGATTCGTGTACCAGTATTATCACCAGATGGTGAACCGTTAATGCCAGCTAAAGCTAGCCGTGTTAGACGCTGGTTAAAAGCTGGGAAAGCCAAGGTCGTACACAACGACCTAAATGTATTTCAAGTCCAGTTAGTTAAGGAACCATCAGGTAAGAAAACTCAGGATATTCTGACGGGAATTGATCCGGGCAAGCTGTTCACAGGAGTAGCCGTCCAGTCGAGGGGCGCTACCCTATTCCTAGCCCACCTGAACTTACCGTTTAAGAACGTGACCAAACGGATGAGCCAACGGGCGATGATGCGACGGGGACGGCGGGGGCGGCGGATCAATCGTGAGAGGGAGATGAGGGAGATGAAGGAGATTATGTAGGGGTTCACTTTCACTACTATCGTTTGAAATGGTGCGTTACGCTTCGCTAACGCACCCTACTGTCGTGGCACACCTTAATTGGTGGATTAGCATTGTAGGGGCACCATCCTTGCGCCCGGTTTCACCGCAAAATCTATTCCACAATTTTAGCTGTGCCACGCCACTACACCCGCCCCGACTAAATGACTCTTGACAAATGACATAAGACAAATGACAAATGACAAATGACAAGGTGTAGGAGCAAGATTTATGGTGCTGGTTGTCCAAAAATACGGTGGAACCTCTGTTGGTTCAGTTGAGCGGATTCAAACCGTCGCTCAACGTCTCTTAAAAACAGTCAAAGCGGGTAACTCCTTAGTCGTTGTCGTATCCGCGATGGGTAAAACGACAGATGGGTTAGTCAAACTGGCTCACGAAATTTCCGCCAATCCCAGCCGTCGGGAAATGGATATGTTACTCTCCACTGGAGAACAAGTCTCGATCGCGCTCTTGGCAATGGCGTTGCAGGAATTAGGACAACCCGCGATTTCTCTGACTGGCGCACAAGTGGGTATTGTCACGGAAGCCCAATATAGCCGCGCCCGTATCTTTAGTATCCACACCGAACGGATTTCTCGGCATATCAACGAGGGGAAAGTGGTTGTGGTAGCGGGCTTTCAAGGGATCAGTAGTCTAACTGACTTAGAGATTACCACCTTGGGACGCGGTGGATCAGATACCTCCGCCGTAGCATTAGCGGCATCATTAGGGGCAGATCGGTGTGAGATTTACACGGATGTTCCGGGTATTTTAACCGCTGATCCGCGCTTAGTCCCTGATGCTCAACTCATGGACGAGATTACCTGCGATGAGATGCTGGAATTAGCAAGCTTAGGGGCGAAGGTACTGCATCCCCGTGCGGTGGAAATTGCTCGCAATTACGGGATGCCTTTGGTTGTATTATCCAGTTGGACGGATGATCCGGGGACAAAGGTGATTTCTCCGACGCCACAACCCCGTTCGTTAGAGGGTTTAGAAATAGCTCGCTCGGTCGATGCTGTAGAATTTGATACTGATCAGGCAAAAGTGGCAATGCTGCGGGTTCCGGATCATCCCGGTGTCGCCGCCCAATTGTTTGGGGAGATTGCGGGTCAAGATTTGGATGTGGATTTAATTATCCAGTCGATTCACGAGGGGAATACGAATGATATTGCCTTTAGTGTAAGTAAGGGTATTCTCAAACGGGCTGAAGCCGTCGCCGAAGCGATCGCACCCGCTTTCCGTAGCCCTACTAATCCCAGTGCTGATGAGGCGGAAGTCTTAGTGGAATCGAATATCGCCAAAATCGCGATCGCGGGGGCGGGAATGATTGGACATCCTGGGATTGCGGCGCAAATGTTCACCACCCTGGCAAATGCGGGGATCAATATTCAGATGATTTCTACCTCTGAGGTAAAAGTAAGCTGTGTGATTGATGCGGCTGATTGTAATCGTGCGATCGCGGTTTTGTGTGACCAGTTTAATATTAAGAGTTCCCCCGCCCGTTTACCAACAGAGTTAACCGATAATTCCCTTGCAGCCAGCGAAGGGTCAAAACTGAATCAGGGCAAGTTTCGTAAAAGCGATACCACCAATAGCGGTGTAGAGACGTTGCATGCAACGTCTCTACAGTCAACCCCTGTCCGAGGTGTTGCTCTTGACCAAAATCAAGCCCGTTTAGCTATTCGCTATGTTCCTGATCGTCCGGGTATGGCGGCTCGGATATTTAGTATCTTAGCCGAGCAAACCATTAGCGTGGATATGATTATTCAATCTCAGCGCTGTCGAGTAATTGATGGAATTCCCACACGCGATATTGCCTTCACTGTTGCCCAAGCTGAGGCGGAAAATGCCCAGAAAATTCTCCAGGAGGCTGCACCTATTTTAGGGTACGGCGAGGTTCTCCTTGATGCCGATATTGCTAAAGTCAGTATTGTTGGTGCAGGGATGATTGGACAACCTGGTGTAGCAGCGCGAATGTTTGCCGCCCTTTCTCAACACCAAATTAATATTCAAATGATTACCACGTCGGAAATAAAAATTAGTTGTGTGGTGAATAAAGAGCAAGGGGTGACAGCATTACAAGCCATTCACCAGGCATTTGGTTTAGCCGGAAATCAGCAAGTTGAAGTTCCCGCCTAGGAGTTAGCATCATCTGGATTATTCCAGACCTTGGCAAATGTCTTATCCGAAAGTTTAGTGGATTATCGAACCATCATCCGATGCTGTTCGCTGCGTCCAAATCGGCTACTTCTTCAAGTTTTCCAGGAGGTAAGTCGCGGATTTTTTTAATTATATAGCAGTACGCTCTCGCGTGGTTACAGTATAAATGTTCTAAGGCACTCCTGATAAAGCCTCCATTTCTAATGTGTAAATACACGCCTAGCGTAGGGCTATAGCAACCGCCATAGTGGTTAGGACACATCATTTATGTAGAGACGTTGCATGCAACGTCTCTACAATGATGCCGAAAGTCCTAATCGATGTGTCTACTGCTATAGCGCCTGTTCAAAAGAATTGAGTATAACTGTATTATTCATGCCATTTTTAATAGATTTAAGGACAATTAAAGGTTCATTGAGTGCAAGCCAATTTACCTTGATAAATAAAAACATGCAAAATCGCGAGCGTCTCGCTCGCACTACAACTGTTTCCTGTTCCCTGTTCCCTGTTCCCTATCCTCACTATAATACATATTCAGCAATCCCTACTCAAGGTTTTTGATCTAAACGAATCGCCCGCTCCAATGCCGTTTTTTCCCTTGACCGACGCACATAAGGTTCTAATTGTTTCACATCCAAACCGCTTAAAATACTCAAATCCTCCACATTCATTCCTCGCATTAACAGTTCCACACACCAAGTCTGTCGCGCTTGCTCAATTGAGGGAGATGGCGTTTCCAACTTAGCGGTAAAGTTACGCCATGCGGCTCTTAATTCTGGCACAGACATCCGTTCTAAGGCTTCATTGACAAACATAGGTGAGCGATCATCTTTACGACTTTTGAGCCATTGGTTTAAGGGATTGCGGGTGTAAGAACCATAGCGCTTGCCCATAATCCACTGATTGACAGGGACTTGGCGCACGTTACCGTGAGTCACTTGCAACAAATGTCTGTGGGCGTCACTAATTTGGTGCGATCGCTCTAAGGCAGTAATTTCTTCTATCCGCAACCCCGCACCAAAGAGGATATAGGCAAGAGCATAATCCCGTAATCCGCTTTTTTTCGCTTGTTGCAAAATTTCGTGAACTAACGATGCGGGTAAATCGGCTACAGTCTCAGAGAAGATCACCGGAGAAGGCGCATTCAGTGAAGAATCGGGGACAGGCTGGCGCACTGTCTTCCCTGTGTCGCCGCTTCCCGGCTCTTCCTCCACCTCTTCCCGTCTCTGTGTCTCTTCCCGTCTCTGTAGCTCTCCGTCTGCAAAAGCTCCGTGTAAGATGAGTTCGACCAAACTTTGCAAAAACTCCTCCTGACTTTGCCAAAGCTGGTGGAACTCGCTAGTTAGTTCAATCACCAGATACCCGAATAACATCACATTAACCAAGCTGGCTAATTTTTCCGCCGACAATCGCAATGATAAGCGATCGCGTTGAATCACGGTGGTAAGATAATCAGCAAAGTCCAGGTTGGCTTGAGTAACCCCTTCTCCTAACGCCTGACGATGCTCAACCGTATATTTTCCCGACTCCCCCACCACAGAGCGCAGTAACTCTGGCATTTGCGTGAGAACCTGAAGGCGATCGCGTCCATAGTTAATCAGCGCCTGCTCAAACGTCGTTGTCTGATCGACTTGAGATCTGAGTGATTCGCCCAGACGGGTAAACACCCCAGAGTCTTCGATCACGGCTAAGAGTAATCCTTGTTTATTCCCAAAGTGACGGAACAGTGTGACTTCATTAACCTGGGCTAATTCAGCAATCTGACGTGTGGTCGTCTCCGTAACCCCCTGAACGGTAAACAACTCAAGCGCTGCTTGAATCAAACGCGCTCGTGTTGTAGAACTGGTACGAGACATAGTTTAGTAATGTAAGTAACACTTGCATTTTGATGGATAAATCGTTAAGCTGATGATAGAAGTGTAAGTAACACTTGCACCTCAATTCCTACTGTAACGATTCTCATGACTAATCATTCAATCTCAGTGCCTCCTCAAAGTCGCACTAACTTACCCTTCCATTGGCCCAGTCTGCTATTTTTTGGCACGATTCACGCCTTAGCACTGATGGCACCCTGGTTTTTTTCATGGTCAGCCTTGGGAGTAATGATATTTCTCCATTGGCTTTTTGGCAGCATTGGCATTTGTTTAGCCTATCATCGGCTTTTGACCCATCGGAGTTTTCAAGTGCCTAAGTGGTTAGAATATATCCTGACCACCATCGGGGCTTTAGCTCTACAAGGAGGACCAATCTTCTGGGTAGCAGGACACCGTCAGCACCATGCTCATCCAGAAGATGCCAACAAAGACCCTTACTCAGCACGGTATGGATTTTGGTGGAGTCACATGCTTTGGCTGTTCTATCATAAGCCCGACTTTTTTGATTACGAAGTGTATCAGAAAAATGCTCCCGATATGTCAAGAGACCCTTATTATCGCTGGTTAGATCGCTATTTCTTATTGTTACAACTTCCTCTGGGTCTATTGCTTTACGTAATCGGGGGATGGCAATTTGTATTCTGGGGTGTCTTTGTCCGAGCTGTCGTACTGTGGCACAGCACCTGGTTGATTAATTCTGCCACTCACTTGCGTGGTTATCAAACTTATGAAGTTAATGATGGGTCTCGAAATCTCTGGTGGGCAGCAATCTTAACCTACGGAGAAGGTTGGCACAACAATCACCACGCTCATCCCAATGTTGCTCCGGCTGGACGTAAATGGTGGGAAATCGATATGACATGGTGGGCAATTCAACTGCTGCAAGGAGTGGGTTTAGCGAAGAAAGTTGTCCTACCACCCAAAAAGGCAGCCTAGTAACACTCTTGGGGAGTTTAAAAGTATGCCCTTGAGTGTCGCGAAGGGTCAAAAGTTTGTTTTCATCAGATTTTTTGAAGAGTTAGCCAACGTAGGTATTGTTCTACTTTAGATTTTCAATTTGAAGATAGCTTGATGCTAACTCAATTAATAATTGAACTTAGTATTCAGTAGTTACATTGAACCGCATGACTTGACAAGGGTAGGTTATGTGGTTGTTTTGTAGGTCAGAGGAGTTTTTCGGTAATAGGAAAAGGAAACTAGGGGCAGGTTTCATTAACGGCTTATTCCACCATCATTTTATGACAATATAACAAAATGAAACAGTATTCTCCACTGACAATTATTTCTTATCTAATCGGTCCAACGCTGATTATCTTTAGCCATATCGGATCGTTACTTGTTTTAATCACGGGTTTATCGTGGGGCGCTTGCCTATGGATCATATTTTTATATGTCATCCGTATGCTGGCAACAACCGGCATCTACCATCGACTACTCACCCACAAAAGCTATCAGGCTCCTGCTCCAGTTCTATGGCTGGGAAGTATTGTGGGAGCATCGGCGGGACAGATGGGTCCAAGTTGGTGGAAAGCGCACCATATAGCCCATCATAAGCATGTCGATCAAGATCTCGATCCCCATTCCCCCTATACACCCGTTCAAGGGATCGGAGGATTCTATTGGTCTCAAGGAGGTTGGCTATTATCTCCCCGCTTTTTTCCTGACAAGCTACCTGCCGATGTTGAGAGTGATACTGTTTTAAAGGTGATTGATCGTTTGCACTTTATCCCTCTAGTAGCACTGGGAGTGATTTCTTATTTCATCGGTGGTGTTGAATATCTGGGTGCTTTTTTTCTCAGCACAACGCTGCTGTTTCATGGCGTGCAAACCGTCAACTCCCTTTGCCATATTGTGGGGGAACAACCTTTTATCACTGATGATCTCAGTCGCAATAATAAGTTAGTAGCCTTTCTAACTCTGGGTGAAGGCTGGCATAATCTCCATCATGCCTTTCAGTCATCCAGTCGCCAGGGGATAACCATTCGTTCTGGACAGGTTGTCTATCTTCCAGATCCCACGTTTAGCTTCATTAAAACGCTTGAGTTCTTCAAGTTAGCGTCAAAGCTTAAAGTGCCTACTGAAACCAAGCTGCTGGCGTGTGCCAAGGTTCTAAGCTTTCAGTCTTCCGAGTTACCAGCTAGCGTAAAAACATCGGTAGGTTCTGAACACCCCTCTAGGACATCGGTCAAGAAACCGGCTCCGAGAAGGGTGAAAGGTTGATATGGCGTTGTCATCCTCACTCTTAACCCGGTTTGGAGGGAATACTTGACTGTTGTTGATGACGATAAGGATTAAACATTGATTCAGATACAATTAATTATTCCCAGAGCCAAATTAACCCGTATCCTAGGGGCGCACGCTCCGTCAAGGGGTTGTAGAGACGTAAGGCGTGGAACGTCTGGGAGCAGAGGGAGTGCGATCGCGTTTGCCATTATATACCGGGCATTCGTAGGGGCTTGGTCACCAAGGGAACCAAGTAAGGGCTTGGGAACCAAGTAAGGGCTTGGGAACCAAGCCCCTACTCTAAATCAACATATTCGGCTAAATTTTCAATTTGGGGATCACTAAACCGATACAGTAAACGCCACAGCACGGTATAACTCCCATCTAAACGCTGGTGAACGGGTTGAAACGCCACAATCACATCGCTGCTGGGTGTGTTGAGTATTTCTGGTAGATAACGGCGCTGCGCCCGGGAAATTGGTTCTCCTTCCAGTACAGCTTCGGGTAACTGGAATTGAATTAATCGAACCAAATACGTATTATTTAATTTTACCTCTGAACCGATAGCCGCCGGTGGGCTTAAAGGCGGGACAAACCCAATCCCATCTTTACCTGTATAAAAGCGCCGTTGGTCTATTTGTAAGGCTTCTACTTCATTGGGTGGACGATAATTTAGGAATAAATCCCGTTGTTCGGGTGTAAGCGTAGAAATTGTGTTTAGATTGGCGTTGATTTCGTCTAAAGAAACATCACCCAAATTGACGATAAAACCATAATCTAGCCCCTGCAAAGGAATGGTGAAGTTTCCATTTTCAATTTCCAACGCCAAGCTGGGAACGTAATCCGTAGCAGGTTCTTCTCCAGTCGTTAAGGGAAACGGTTGGGGGAGGGGAGATTGCAGGCGGTTTCGCAGCTTATTGGGATCGGGTTGATAGCTTTCGGCGAGAAAGATACGGGCAATTCCGGTGTTGGGTTGGTCAAGAAACTCGGCATATCGCTGGGGTTCTAAGGGCAAAAGACCCAAAGTGCTTTGGGTAGGAATTACTGAGTAAACACCAGGATCAACTATACGAGCAGAGTCGGGAAACGCTGGTAATGTGGGTAATAGTTGTTCCCGTGTGGCTAAAAGAGTTTGGGTGACAGCTTCCGGAGGCGCGATCGCAGGTTGTAACGGCTGTCTCTGATAGTCTGTAAGGGGGCGCTTTGTCGGCATACCCAAGACAGGCGGTTCCGGTTCTGGGAAGTCGGGTACAGGTGCAAATTCAGGACGAAGTGGTGTGGCTAAATTCAGCCGTAAACCCAGGCGTTGTTCATCGGGTACGGTACTGGGTGCAGCTAACCCAGCTAGCATCGGTAACCGCATATCTAACAGATCAACCATTGGTTCCAGCTTTTGGGTAGATACATAAAGAGTGCAGTACACCTGTCGCTGGGGTAAGGTTAACGGTGCAGGAACATTGGGATCAGGCGTTCCATTATTACAGAGAAACTGGGGAATTCGATACTGACTATTCAAGAAGCGTTCCACTTTGCCCAGATGTAAGAAAAGTTGCGATCGCGTCGCTTCTACTTGATATACATTCGGACTGTAGTATGCTCGCTCAATCCGATTAATCAAATTCAGTTGTTCTTGCACCAATCGTTCGGCGGGACGCCAAAATCCTTGGGCAAAGCTAGATTGTGCTGTTGTCTCTTGAGCATTTGCCGTTGAAGGCGAAAGTAGCGGGAACGATAGGGATAAGGATAGTAATACCAATAAAGATGAGTAGTGCATAAACTGTAGGGGCGCATGGCGTGCGCCCGATTTAACGGTAGAATCCACTCCACCATTTTAGCTGTGTCATGTTAGTAGTGGCTCGGCACACCTTATTTGAGCAATTAACCATTAGCCCGGAAACTGTAGGGGCGCAGGTTGTGCGCGTTCAATCGTCAAGTCTCTTCCATCATTTTAGCTGTGTCAATCCAGTAGCGTAACGCGAAGTGTTAGCCAGTAACAAGCGTCGGAATAAGCATCAGTATCTGGAGATATTCTTCATTTCGCTTCGCTTCATTCTCTAATCACAGAATCGGGTACTTGATTAATAGTGGACGTTAGACGAATCCGATCCGGCACAGCGAGCGATCGCACTTCTTTTGATACCACGATTCACGACATACCCCTTGACTCTTTCTGTATCCTGCGCTACTGACATGATCTTTAGCTTGACTCCATATCGTTTCGGCTAAATTTGTCAATCTATGATAATTTAAACTATTCTTTCCACCAGAACGGTTTAAATTTTTAAATCATGCTTCCATCTCAACAAAGCGTCATAATTGCTCATTTTTGACCCGTTTTCCGGAATTATCTACGAATTTTCAAGGGTTGCAGCAATTGTGAGATTAGTGTGCGATTTTCAGGTATATTATCTATGGTGGGTATTTTTCGGGCAAAATTAATTTTGAGACAGCTCAACCCCTTGAATCTTCGTAACACTTTGTATAATGTTTGGTTTTCGTCTCATTCCCCATGTTTCCTTGGACGCATGTATTTTGTTAAAGTTTCGATAAAAATCATTACTAAGTCTTGACAAAAACACAGATGACACAGAGGGGATAGGACTTTCTAGAACAGTAAATCCTAAGAGACACAGATTGACACAGACAACTAAATAATCCCCCCACCAGCTAATCATTTTTTTATCCTTTGAGCGCTCGATTAATACCCAATCCGATGAAGTCACCCTTGGCTAAATTAACCTGATTGCGTTAGTCCTATAGGGGTTTCAATGTCGGCTGGCACAGTTGGTTATGTGGATATTCATAAGTTTTGTTAACTATTTAGATTTCCGGCAAAGAAACTTCTATACTCATCAACTAGACATCGATGTCCTAACCTTACGGCTACATAAGTAAGGTTAAATTCAGGTTAATTTTTAAGGGCTGACGCCCGAAAGCGGAAACTATGTCAGTTAACGATGATTTGTTTGATGAAAACAGCCAAATTGAACTCAATGGCTCAGTAGACGTAGAAGGTGAGAGTACGAATCAGGTAGCCGTTGCGTCCAAGCGAGAGATGGAGTCACCTGAATTCCAAGCCTTAGTGCAAGAACTATCTAGCACAATGGGTGTAGAAGGAACACACTACGCCGCCGGTGAGCTAGTTGTTCGACCCCAACAACAGACTTCCACGAATCAAATTAGCGCTCTCAAAACTAGCCTGGGAGCCAAGGTAATAGAGTCAACTCAAAGCTTGGGAATTGAGCGTTGGCAAATCCAAGGGATGAGCGTCGCTGAAGCCATTGCCCTTTATGGGAACGATCCCGCCTTTAAATATATTGAACCGAACTATATCCACAGTTTCAATGCAACTATTCCCAATGATTCTAGTTTTGATCAACTTTGGGGGCTAAACAATACTGGACAAACAGGCGGTACTTCTGATGCCGACATTGATGCTCCAGAAGCCTGGGATATCCAGACCGGAAACAGTAATGTGGTGGTTGGTTTGATGGATTCTGGCTTGGATTATACCCATCCAGATCTGAACGATAATCTTTGGACAAATCCAGGAGAAATTCCAGGGAATGGGATTGATGATGATGGCAATGGGTACGTTGATGATGTCCACGGCTATGACTTTGCTTTTGATGATCCTAACCCTGAAGATAATGTCGGACATGGCACTCACGTAGGAGGAACAATAGGTGCTGAAGGAGATAATGGCATTGGCGTAGCGGGTGTCAATTGGAACGCCCAAATTATGACCCTCAAAATTGGAGATACATACGGTATCTATACCTTTGATGCTATTGAGGGTTTAGAATATGCAACGATGATGAAGCAGGTATATGGAGTCAACGTTAACCTGACCAATAATAGTTGGGGGGGAGGTCCTTATTCTCAGGCTCTGTATGATGCGATCGCGGCGGCGGGTGCTGCAAACCAGTTATTTATCGCGGCGGCGGGGAATACTGGTGGAAATACCGACATTTCCCCCCATTACCCTGCCAGTTATAACCTAGATAACATTATTTCCGTCGCTGCCACCGACGATGACGATCAACTGTCTAGTTTTTCTAGTTTCGGATCAACATCCGTAGACCTAGGCGCACCAGGCTCTTCCGTATACAGTACAATTCCTGGGGGTGCATACGGCTTTGCAAGTGGGACTTCCATGGCAAGCCCTCACGTAGCGGGTGTTGCCAGTTTAATTTGGTCTGACGACCCGACATTAACAGCCCAACAGGTCAAGGATCGTATCCTGGCAACTGTTGACCCAATTCCAGCATTACAAGGAAAAACCGTTACAGGTGGGCGGCTCAATGCCTACAGTGCCCTGACTGGCTCTACCCCTCCTGCAGTGCTTCCCGTAATTTTTGATGACTTTGACCCAGACATTGACAATAGCCAATGGTCAACCATCACCAACGGTACAGCTAATAGCAACTTTGTGGGCAGTGATGGGAACTCCCTGTGGTTCAACGGCGGTTCTCCTGGCGGGAACTCTCGTTTTGCCATCACCAACCTGGTCGATGTCGCGAATGGCGGCACGATTACCTTTGACCTGATCTTTGGCGATAACTTCAATGGTGGCGAGAATGCCGATCCCGGAGAAGACGTGGTGCTGGAATACTCCACAAACGGTGGCAGCACCTGGAACCAGTTTGGTCTTTACGATACTGAAGCCTTCACCACTTGGACAACCCTAACGGAGACGATTCCTACTGCGGCTCAGACGAGTAGCACCAACTTCCGTTGGCGGCAAATCGCTCACAGTGGCAATAATTTCGATAACTGGGCAATAGACAATGTAACGGTTGGACCACCGATTCTCAACAGTGTTGTTGATGACTTTGACCCCGACATTGACAATAGCCAATGGTCAACCATCACCAATGGCACAGCCAATAGCAACTTTGTCGGTAGTGATGGGAACTCCCTATGGTTTAACGGTGGTGCTTCTGGCGGGAACTCTCGCTTTGCCACCACCAACTTTGTCGATGTCTCCAGCGGCGGTACAGTCTTCTTCGACATCATCTTTGGCAATGGCTCGAATGGTGGTGAGAATGCTGATCCAGGGGAAGATGTAGTACTGGAATATTCCATCAATGGTGGTACTAGCTGGACTCAGCTTGGACTCTATGACACCGAAGACTTCACCAGTTGGACAACCCTCACCGAAACAGTTCCTACCGCAGCCCAAACCAGTAGCACCAGTTTCCGCTGGCGTCAAGTTAATCATAGTGGTAATGGCTTCGATAACTGGGCGATCGATAATGTGTTTGTCGGAGTACCTCAGCCAGGAGAAATTAGCGGCAGTAAGTGGAATGATTTTAATGGGGATGGAAAACAAGATGCCAATGAGCCAGGTTTGGCGGGTTGGACAATTTACTTAGACGATAATCAAAACGGTCAACTCGATCCTGGTGAGACCTCTACGAAAACCGATATCAACGGCGACTATACCTTCACTAACCTGAATCCAGGGACTTACACCGTTGCCGAGGTGCTAAAACCCGGTTGGGAGCAGACCTTTCCAAGTTTTAACGGTGGTTTTGAAACGGGTAGCTTTGATCCTTGGCAAACAACGGGTAACACGACTATCGAGACAGCTTCCTTTGGTTCGGGTCCAACCGAGGGAACCAATCAAGCGTTACTCACTAACGGCGGTGCTTCTGTAAGCGATACCCAACTAGAAACTTTCCTGGGGTTGACTTCCGGAAGCCTAGATGGTTTGGGCAATGGCAATGCTACCGTTGGTTCAGCAATCAAGCAAACAGTAACAGTGTCGGCTGGCACTCAATTGAGCTTTGATTGGAACTTCCTTACCAACGAAGCTACGCCCACTTCCTTCAACGATTTTGGCTTCGTTTCGATTGTGTCAAACACGTTGGACACGCTAGCGAATACCAATAGCTCTTTTGGATTCTCTCCAACCATTTTCGATGAAGAAACAGGATTTGACACCTTTTCCTATACCTTCCAAACCGCCGGTACTTTTACCCTGGGAATCGGGGTTGTGGACGTGGGAGATACCGTTGTTGACTCAGGATTACTGGTTGACAACTTATCGTTCACGGGTAATTCATTTCCTATCGGTGGTAGTCAGAAAGTAACTCTCGGCTCTGGTGATATAGTCACCAATATCGACTTTGGCAACCAAAAAATTCCTCCACAAACTCTATTTGGCACCAATGGCAATGATGTTTTCACCATTACGGATAGTCCAGTCATCGTTTTTGCCCTGGGTGGTCATGATCAGGTTGATGGTTCAGCCAGTGCAGGTGGGAATCAGTTCTACGGCGGCAAAGGCAATGATACGCTGATTGGCAATAGCTACGACCAATTATTTGGTGAAGCTGGCAATGATCTTCTGGATGTATCCAATGGTGCAGGGAATAATCTGCTCGATGGGGGTAAAGGCAAGGATGAACTGTTAGCTAACTTCAACGATCAGTTGTTTGGCGGCAAAGGTCATGATACCCTTGATGCTTCCAATGGTGGCGGAAATAACCTGCTTGATGGCGGCAAAGGTAACGATGTTCTATTAGCTGGCTCTAATGATCACCTATTAGGCGGTAAGGGTGACGATATCCTTGATGTTTCCGGTGGTGGCAGTCATAACGTGCTTGATGGCGGTAAAGGCGATGATATCCTCAATGCCATTAATGGTGGCGGGAACAATCTGCTCGATGGGGGCAAAGGTGACGACAACCTCTTCGCTGGCTCCAATGACCAACTTTTGGGCGGCGACGGTGATGATATCCTTAATGCTTCTGTTGGTACAGGAAATAACAGCCTAGATGGTGGCAAAGGTGATGACAATCTCTTAGCTGGCTTTAATGACCAACTGTCTGGTGGCGATGGCGATGATATTCTTAATGCCTCGTTTGGTTCCGGCAATAATAGTCTTGATGGCGGCAAAGGTGATGATATCCTCATTGCTGGTTTCAATGACCAACTCTCAGGCGGCGACGGTGATGATCTATTGTTCGGTGGTGATGGGGGTAGCACCATGACAGGCGGTAATGGTGATGAGCAGTTCTGGATTGTGAATGGCTTTGCTCCGAGTGCGGCTCACACGATTACCGACTTTGAGCTAGAAATTGACCGGATTGGCATTCGTGGTTTGGGTATCACGTTCCAACAGCTCGACCTGATTCAAGATGGTAATGATACTCGGATTAGTGCCTTCAATACAGACCTAGCTATCTTGAGTGGGATTCAAGCGAGTGCCCTCAACAGTAGCGATTTTATCCTCGCCTAGCCTAGTTAATTTGGCGGTTGAAACCGCAGCTACACAAACGAAACCCGCCTGCGCGGGTTTCCACAGGTTGAGATAAAATCCGTTAAATTGAATTAAGCGATCGCGTACTTGAACCTTCCCACTCAGGCGCGATCGCTTTTGCATGATTTCCCTTCCGTTAAACCTACTGTAGGATTAAGTTGAGATAGAATGCATCCTTGCACCCAATTGCCCAATCGGATGATGACAAGGCTGATTGGGTTAGCTAGGATAAGTTCCCAGATATCAACAGTATCTTAAAATTAATGTCACGCTCATTAAGCCCTGAACTCAAATACTCCTCTCAAAGCTCTTATCCCGTTCAAACGGGTTCAAAGACTTACCCAGTAAGCTTTAGCTTACTTTAGCTTTAAGCCGGAAATTTATTTCCTGGCGTCCAGTACTTAAACTTATGAGGACTGTATTATGCAAGCGCTTTTTAATCCAGAAACAACATCCAAGGTTAGACTCACAGCTAAAT
The DNA here is from genome assembly GCF_040218875.1 of Coleofasciculus sp. D1-CHI-01. Lineage (NCBI taxonomy): Bacteria > Bacillati > Cyanobacteriota > Cyanophyceae > Coleofasciculales > Coleofasciculaceae > Coleofasciculus > Coleofasciculus sp. D1-CHI-01. Next base: position 25,506 of record NZ_JAVJQP010000021.1, on the reverse strand, counting down.
CGTCGGTTCAAAAACCTATACTGCAACTGGGTTCGGTGGGAGCCGAGGTTTTAGAACTGCAAAAGCTTTTGGCTCAGTGCGGTACCTACACGGGTCCAATGGGAGGGTATTTTGATCGCTGTGTCCATGATGCTGTGATGGAATTTCAGCAAAGTATGTTCCTCAAAGCCGATGGTATTGTCGATTCCCTGACGTGGCAAGCTCTTTATCAGGGTGCCCCGGTTAATATGCCTGTACTCAATCGAGGGAGCAGACATGATATGGTGATTCCTGTACAGTGGGTGCTGCATCTGACTCAGGATTATTCAGCGCCAATTGATGGTGATTTTGGCGAACAAACGGAATCGGCTGTGCGATCGTTCCAAAAACGTCATGGCTTAGTGGAAGATGGAGTGGTCAGTGAGCAAACCTGGTATGCTCTTAGTCAAGTTCATGTCAGTTTACTCCATAACCGTTATCAAGACGCTTTGGTGGCAGTGTAGTTCATGGTTGATTTTTCTCAAATGTGCGATCGCTAGTACAAGAAAGCTCCAAGTCCGAAGGCAGATGGAAGAAGGCTGTAAGGCTTACAGTAGCTGCTTTTTATATCTATTATTAACGGCATTGTCTGTAATTGATGCTACAAAATTGCCCATTCTGTAGAGACGTTGCATGCAACGTCTCTACAGGAATGCTTAGGCTAGTTGCTTGCTCACCTCATCAGCTAGCTGCTCTATATTGACAGCAATTTGCTCCCCGGTTTTCATGTTTTTCAGACCGCATTTTTGAGCGGCTGCTTCTTCCGAGCCAATAATGACACAGAAGGGAATTCCCCGTTTATCAGCTTGCTGTAACTGTTTGCCTACAGAACGCTCCTCAAAACTGGTCACTGTACTAATTCGGGCCTGACGCAGTTTCTGAGATACTTCTAAATATAAAGGCATCAGGTCACTTTGCATATTCACCACCATCACTTGAGCGGGTGTGGAGGAGAAGGATTCTAGCATCCCGGCTTGAATCAACCGACTCATCAACCGAGTTAAGCCGATGGAAATGCCCACTCCTGGCATTTTATCCCCAACAAACATACCCACGAGTTCTTCATACCGTCCCCCGGAACAAATACTGCCCAAGGCTTCATGACCAACGAGTGTTGTTTCATACACCGTTCCCGTGTAATAATCTAATCCACGGGCAATGGAGAGGTCAATGCAAAATACGCGATCGCTCACCCCCAAATTCCGCACTCCGGTAATCACCGTTTCTAGTTCAGCAATGCCCGTTTTCAATACCTGAGCGTCTGGTTTATCCTCAAGCATGGCGTTTAATTGTGCCAACACCTCATCCACCGAACCCTGAATCTTGGTGAAAGTGAGAATTTGCTCGACTTGTTCATCGGATAACCCTTCAGCCAGGAGCGCTTTTTTCACCTTTGTTTCGCCAATTTTCTCGGCTGCATCCACAATCCGGATGGAGGGCATAATTTTGCTCTCGTCTAAACCAATCGACTCAAAGAACCCACTGAGAACTTTGCGATTGTTTATGCGGATCAAAAAGTCTCCAATATTAATCGCCGTAAAAATTTCGGCAATAATCGCTGGAATTTGAGCATCATAGAGCAAACTTAGCTTATTACGACCCACCACATCAATATCACATTGGCGAAATTGGCGATAGCGTCCGGCTTTTGCCCGTTCTCCCCGAAATACATTATCCATCTGATAGCGGGCAAAGGGGAACTGAAGTTCATTCAGGTGACGGGCAATATAAGCCGCTAAGGGAACCGTCTGATCAAACTTTAATGCTCTCTCTTCTGAACCACTTTCTCCCGCCTTTTCTTTTTCGGCTTGGCGATTGGGCGGCAAAATTGGTTGCAACCCGTAAATAATATTATCCCCTTGATTTCCTTTGGCTTGCAGAACTTCTAATCGCTCAACTGCTGGCGTCTCGATGGGTGTGAATCCATATCGCTCAAAAACTTGGCGGATGGTATCGATTAAATACATCTCCAGGCGCTTTTCGCCTGGGAGAAATTCGGGAAAACCACTCGGACAAGAAAAGTTTATTTTGTCAGCTTTTGCCATTTTTCAGGGAACGGAGAACAGGGAACAGGGAACAGGGAACAGGGAACAGGGAACAGGGAACGGAGAACAGGGAACAGGGAACAGGGAACAGGGAACGGAGAACAGGGAACAGGGAACAGGGAACGGAGAACAGGGAACAGGGAACAGGGAACAGGGAACAGGGAACAGGGAACAGGGATGTAGGGGCGGGTTTTACCGCTCACATTTTGCCATAAACCGATAATTTGACTAAACCCGCCCTTCTAGGGAACCGGGAATTAAAATTTCTAATGGCTAATCGTTAGGTAGTGGAGACTGAAGAGATGATCAGCATCTGTCCATACCTTTTGAGCCTCGAATCCCGCATAAGTTGCCATATCCTGGAACTCTTCAACACTGTATTTATATGAGTTTTCGGTGTGAATCGTTTCATCTTGACGAAAGTGAAACGGTGTGTTATCTATAACCACGGTTTGTTCCTTGAGACTGACTAAGTGCATCTCAATGCGGCTTTCATCTTTATTATAAAAAGCCCAGTGGCGAAAATGGGATAAATCAAAATTAGCGTTTAAATCCTGATTGATCCGTTCTAACAGGTTGAGATTAAATTCAGCCGTAACTCCCTGGGCATCATTATAGGCAGCATTTAAAATAGCTGGGTCTTTTTTCAAATCGACACCAATTAACATACCATCGCCTTTATCCAAAAGACTGGCTGAAGTTTTGAGCAGATGGAGTGCTTCCTGGGGATGAAGATTGCCAATCGTAGAACCCGGAAAGAAAATTAGCTTGTGATTGACGGGTTTTTTGCTGTAGGGTGGCAGTTGAAAATCCTGAGTGTAATCTGCACAAACGGCGATCACATCCAAGTCAGGATAGCGTTGTGCTAATTCTGCTGACGCTTGCAGCATGTGTTCTTGAGAGATATCGATAGGCATATAGCCGGCTAGATGCGGCAAGGCATCTAACAGTAAGCGGACTTTGGTACTATTACCACTACCATACTCGATCAGTAAGCAATCTTGACCCACGAGTTGGGCAATGTCAGCGCAATAGGTTTTTAACAGATAAATTTCTGTACGGGTGGGATAGTATTCCTCCACCTCACAGATCTGATCAAACAGTTCCGACCCACGTTTATCATAAAAGAACTTGGGCGCGATCGCTTTTTGGGGTTGAGTCAAACCCTTGAATATCTCCTCACGTAAGCTGCTTAGGTGCGGCTTATAATCGTAAAACTCTAGATTATTCATCCACCTATCGTTCAATCTGCTAACCACCTAAAGGGTGGATTCCTCTCCTATCATCTACCGCCAACGATCCTTTTTGCAAGTTATCTCATTGTCCGGTTGAATACTTAGGGGCTGCGGAATAAGTGTTGTGGTGAGGGGGAGCGGGGGAAGCTGGGAGAGCTGGGGGAGCTGGGGAAGCCAGGATACATTTTCCCTGAGCAAGGTGATGCTATACATTAGTTACAAGCTGCGCCCACAAGGGGACGCAGCAGTTGACCCTTTGTCCCTGATTCCCTTACTTTTTCTTGCCGCCAAACAATCCTCCAAATAGACCCCCGCCACCCGATTGCTCTTTCGGCTTTTTGCCTGAACCCGATTTCTGGGTTAATTTGTCGATATATTGTTTCCCTTTCAAGGCGTTTTCTTCCTGCGGATTTAATTGCAAGGCTTTATTAATGTGAACCTTAGCCATGGACACTTGATTTTGCTTTAAATAAGCTAACCCTAATAAACCATGACATTTGCTATTGGTTTGCTCTAATTTGAGGGCTTCTCGTAATTCTAAAACAGCACCCGCAAAATTGTTTTTCTGCATGTAGCTGTCGGCACGGCTGATATAGGCAGCAACTTTTGAGCCTTCTTGAGTTCCACCCCCCTTGGTTGAGGCATCACTGGTAGCGGCACCAGCTTGGGTTTTCTTGACCGCCTTACCCGGTCCTGCTGTTTTGGAAACGGCTGTTCCTGGAGAGGTTTTGCCGATGCCTGATTTGGATGTTTTTCCTTGAAGCATCAAGTAAACTAAGTTGAGTTCACTGATTTCGCCAGTGACGTCCACGACTCGATCAAGAGATTCGTATTGCTTAGATGCTAGCGATTTCAAGGAGTTTCGATAAACAGCATCGGCATTTGCACCAGCTTTTGCCAATTGTTTAGCCACGTCACTATAAATAGAAATTTTTCCTCCTTCTGCGGCTAGACGCTTGCCCATGTGTCCTAAACTGATCCTATAGTCGCGACTGCCGCGAAACAGTTGTTCCTTGGCAGGATTGACGAGTTTGGTTAACAGTTCATTGGCTTGCTGTTTTTCCTCATCTGTTTTGAATTTGCTGCTGTCAGGGTGGAGACGGCGAGTTACTTTGAGATACTGCTTCCGGACTGTCTTCTCATCCGCATCGACGGGAACGCCTAGAATGGCATGATAATCCGTGAAATCATACTTAAAAAGTCCGCGTTCAATTTCAAAAGCCATAGGGTGCTGTCCAATTGCTGTGACGAAAGAATAGTTTTATAGTCTGCCTTAGAGATAAGAGACCCCCTTGACATCCTCATAGCTATTGTAGAAAATACATCTCCCAAGATAGGGGTAATCTGGCTTCCCCATGGAACAAAAAGCGAAGCATCCTTTGGCTTCCCCATGGAAAAAAAGCGAAGCATCCTTTGGTCTCCCCCATGAAACCAAAAGCGAAGCACCCTTTGGTCTCCCCCATGGAACCAAAAGCGAAGCACCCTTTGGTCTCCCCCATGGAACCAAAAGCGAAGCACCCTTTGGTCTCCCCCTTTTGAAGGGGGACGGAAGGGGGATCGATAAGGGGGATCGATAAGGGGGACGGAAGGGGGATCAAAAGGGGGACGGAAGGGGGATCTATAAGGGGGACGGAAGGGGGATCTATAAGGGGGACGGAAGGGGGATCTATAAGGGGAACGGAAGGGGGCTGGGGATTAGGTTTTCCGAATTAGCCGACAACATCCTTAAGGTCTTGGCGGATGTCGGGACTGACTAAAAATGGTGTAAGAGTTCAGTTTAGACGGACTTGCTCTCAATTCCAACTGGACAGGGGTGGTGTCTGTAAAAGTTCCTGGCTGAGTTGGTCATGAATTTGACCATTGGTGGCGAGAATTCGTCCAGATTTTAGGACGAGGGGGCTACCATCATAAGCGGTGACTGTGCCACCTGCCTCTTGCACTAATACTACACCAGCCGTAATATCCCAGGGCGAAATTCCCCGTTCCCAATAACCATCTAAGCGTCCACAAGCCACATCTGCCAAATCCAGTGAGGCTGAACCACTGCGGCGAACCCCTTGGGTGAGGTGAGTTAGGTGACAAAACTCGGCATAGTTATTATCTGGGGTTTCGCGACGGTCATAGGCAAAGCCAGTTACCAGTAAGCTTTGATTGAAAGTAGATGTGTTAGAGACGTGAATGGGACGGCGGTTGCAAGTCGCCCCTAATCCCTTAGCGGCGCGAAAGAGTTCATTGCGAAAGGGATTATAGATCACTCCCACTTGCGGGATTTCGTTAATGAGTAATCCCACTGATGTAGAGGCAATGGGGTATTGATGAGCATAATTGGTAGTGCCGTCGAGGGGATCAATTGCCCACCGATATTTACTCTGTTGATCTCCCCCTTGACCCGATTCTTCTGCCAAAATAGCATGATGGGGGACATGACGCCTTAAGACTTTTAAAATGACGGCTTCTGCTTCTTTATCTGCAACGGTGACTAAATCACCTGGACGCCCTTTCTCTTCTACGGCATCTAGTTTACCCCAGTAGGTTTGCAAGATTGCCCCGGCTGCCATCGCAGCTTCTGTGGCGATATCAAGAAAGATTTGCAGTTGATCGGGTGTGGGTTGGCTCATGGTTGGTTATTAGGTTATTAGAGTTTTGAGTTTTTCGGATAGTCGGGATGGGTTTGACTATAATAAAGCACTTAAGAACTTGCGCCTTAATAATTTACCAATCCGGTTTGGCTGAATTCATAAATACAGCTTTCCTTAAATGAATAATACAGCTTTCCTTAAATGAATTAGCCCTGCTAACCTAAGCAGGATCTGTGCCTAAGTCCTAAAACGTTGACACCAAAATCCGCTAACATGGCAAACGAGTGACTCAAACCTATTGATGGCTAAGACTGTGAAACGAGTAGGGGTAATCGGTGGTGGACAACTGGCTTGGATGATGGGAGGTGGGGCTAAATCATTGGGTTTGGATTTGGTGATTCAAACACCCCAGCCTACTGATCCAGCCGTTAGTGTTGCCTCCGATACCATCTTTGCCCCGATTGATGATGCCGCCGCGACGGCAAAGTTAGCTGCCCATTGTGATGTGATCACATTTGAGAATGAATTTATTAATTTGGATGCGTTGTTTCCCTTGGCAAACCAAGGTGTCTGTTTTCGCCCCCGCCTAGACGCCTTAGCCCCCCTACTCGATAAATATCACCAACGTTGCTATTTACGTGACATTGGCTTACCCCAACCTGCTTTTAACTTACTAGAGACACCCCTCAACCCTGATACACTGAATTTTTCCCTGGTTCTCAAAGCGCGACGTCACGGCTATGATGGTCAAGGCACGTTTATTTTTAAGGATAGAGAGAGTTTCCAGGAACTCTGGCAAAAACTTGCCGATACACCTCTACTCGTCGAGGAATTTATACCCTTTGAACGAGAATTAGCTGTGATCGCGGCTCGTTCTGTAAGCGGTGAGGTAGTGGTTTACCCGGTTGTCGAAACCCAGCAGGAAAATCAAGTCTGCCGTCGGGTGATTATTCCCGCCCCGATTAGCCCAGAGACAGAACAAGAGATTAACGCGATCGCACGTACCTTACTCAATAGTCTACAAGCCGTGGGTGTGTTTGGGATTGAACTCTTTCTCACCGCCAATAATCAGGTATATGTCAACGAAGTCTCCCCTCGTACCCACAATTCTGGACATTTTAGTCTAGATGCTTGTGAAACTTCGCAGTTTGAAATGCATTTACGGGCAGTTGCCGGATTACCATTGACAAAACCAACACTTAAGTGTAATGGAGCGGTCATGGTTAATCTATTGGGTTACGAATATTCCCAAAATGATTACCTTGAAAAACGGCAAAAACTCGCCAGTCAGCCGCAAACTTATGTGCATTGGTATGGGAAAAAGCAATCGCGCCCTGGGCGCAAACTCGGTCATGTCACCGTTCTCCTAGATTCTAGCTCAGGGAAGAACCCCCAGGCGATCGCCCAAACAATAGAAACCCTGTGGTACGGTTAAAGTCTTGATTGTTGATTGTGTAGGGGCGGGTTTTACCGATAATACTATCCAACACAACCGATAACGTGACTAAACCCGCCCCAGCCAAGGACATAAGACATAAGACAAATCACTCGAACTCGGAAATTCCCTTTAAAACAAAGTCACTTTGAGCTTGAGCCATAATCTGAATCATCGCTTTAAAATCAGCATTTCGTTGGCGATACTTGGTGATTAAATCCTCTGACTGAACTCTAACACCTAACCTTTCTAGATAATCTGCCTCAATGCGTTGAAGTTCCTGTTTATAGCGCTGCTTAAACGATTGCTCAATTTTTGCCTTATCCTGCTCTGGAAAAACTTTGAGGTGGATAACGACAGTACCTCGATGCTTCGTTTCAATGGCTTGAATAGAAACCGGAAAATTATCGTTTTCCTTCTCTAACTCTTGAAAAGCAACCAGAAAAGCCTGCCAATCAATCCCCTGGCGGAAAATCAACTCAACGGTTTCCAGCGTTTTTTGGAAAAGCTTTGTAAACTCACCCGGCTCAAATGTACCACTATGAGGACGGCGTTCTTGCAGTACATATCGTTTACTCTTAGGAGAATATCTGGATTTAAGATAAACATAGTCGCAGATAACTCCAGTTAAGTTGGTTGTACTATCAATATTCCAATCTTCTAAGCAAACTCCTGTAAATATGGCTCTCTCAAAGTTTGTACCTAACGCTTGAGTTCTAATCAATCGGGCTTCAGATAAATCAGCGCCGCTTAAAAGAGCATTTCTAAAATCTGCGCCGGTAAAATCAGCTTTTCTCAGATTGGCATCGGTCAAGTCGGCTTCCAGCAAATCCGTGCCAAAGAGGTTCGCCCCTTGAATGTTAGCCCCTCTCAGGTTAAACCCACTCAAATCCAATAAATTTAGGTTAGCACCCTCCAGCATGGGAGTAACATCAGGATGCTTCTCGCGCCAACTGTTCCAGTGGAATAACCCCAGTTTGACAAGATAGGAATGGGGTTCGCTGTACACCATCTGACCATAACCCCGAACATCATACATAATTTGCGATCGATGACACTCATCAGTTTAGCTTAGAGCGACAGCCCATGATTAGGCATGAACAGCAGACTGTTTCATGACGCACGCCATGCGCCCCTGCAGAAGGTGGCGATACGGGACAGTAGACATCTAGAAATAAATCGTTAAAATAGGGGTACAGGTTCCACTGGGACGTTGGTGACTGCCAATAGTGTTTTTTGATCTTGTCTGTATGTAAAAGGGAATCGAGAGACCTTGTGGCAGTAGACCGGGCATGAACCCGGAAACTTAAAACGAGTGTCCACGATACCCACCTGGTTTTCCAGGTCATAAGCTGAGGCAAGACGGCGTTCTGGTGAACCTGCAATAATTCGCAAAATTTTCCCCCTGTCTTAGGTGACTGGGGGATTTTGCGATTGGGCTTTCTCTGAGCGAGGGAGGTAAATTTTTAGTGGGAGATTGGGAGATTGGGAGATTGGAAAATTGTGTAGGGGCGGGTTTTACTACTATCTTTTCGGTTGCACCCAGATGGGACTAAACCCGCCCCGATTAAGGTTTATAGCCTCGCCAATTATGACGATTTGATAGAGGACAGAGGATTGAGTTTTTAAGTCTTCGGCAAAGGTTTGATAGTCCAAGGTTTCGCAGAATTCCACAATTAAGCGACTGGCTCTAATCAAATCCAGTAAAACCTCTTTATCTCTGTTCATAAATCACTTTCGAGTTGTCTAAAATATTCTGGCGACGTATAGGGTTATGGCTTTGTTCAATTGCTGGTTTGGTAACGACATCAACGGAGCGGTGAAACAGTTGGCTCAGTTGTTGCTCAATAACATCGAGATCGAAAAATGTAATTCTGGCTTGTTCTGAAAATTTCACTAATAAATCAATGTCGCTATCGGCATTAAAGTCTTCTCTCAAGATTGAGCCAAAGAGAGAAAGCTCTACGATTTGCCAGTGTTGACATAGTTTTTTTAGGGATTCACCGGAAATAGTTAGACCATGAGGAATAGGGATTTGATGTTCTACTGTTGATAATCTTGAATCATTCATAATGAATATTCCGTACTACACCGTCTTAAAAAGGACTGTAGCAAAAATTATATTTTACCGCCAAATCCCTTGGGCAAGGGTTGACGCCACCAATCTACCCGCACGAACATTGTTAAGTAGTCGGACAAAAGAAAACGGTGCTGTATTAAGTTTTGTAAGTCACCCTCAAACCCTTACTGTTCCCTGTTCCCTGTTCCCTGTTCCCTGTTCCCTAATCTCAACCGTTAACTTTAATTGTGTCCACCCACTTAAGACAAAATTCCAAAGAGTTTTTTGACTCGCTGTGGTGAGAGGTTGACCAGCTTCGATGAATGTCTTTTGAAATGATGAGGTGATGGTAAATGCAAGCAATTAATATACAAATTTCCATCGAATTAATTGAGCAAGGTGAGACGGCAGTTTTGGAACGTCTCTGGAATGTGGATGAACTGGCGGCGACTCTGGTGACCCTGCGCCTCTATCAAATTTTACCGGATTATCCCTCGGTCACAGTTGCCCTGCAAGCGGCTCAAACCTGGTTACGGGGGTTATCTTGTAATGATGTTATGGACTGGCTCAAACATGAGCAGAAGGCGACGGAGGAGGAAGTGGAATACGTGAAAGACCGTTTGGATTTATTTGAGGATGACCCCCCTTTGCTAACGCCTATTATTGGTCAGCGTTTACGACGGCGGGATTATAATGGGGGATGACCGTCAAGATGATTGCTAAAGTGATTTGATAAATTAAATGTCTCTGGAACTGAAACGAATTCGGATAGAGCGTCTCTTTGACGCTTATAATTTGGATATCCCCATTCAAGACAATACTTTAATCCTAGTTGGTGAAAATGGATCGGGTAAAAGTACACTGATTAATTTATTATATTACACCTTAACGGCTCAGTGGGAACGTCTAGCCCAGCTTCCCTTTCATTCCTGCATTGTTACAATTGGCAATGAAGAATATATCCTCAAAAGAGAAGATTTACCCGCTGCTCAAGATATGATCCGTAGTATGATTCCTAGCGGTAAAAGGTTTATTCTTAAGTATTTTGAAAAGAGGTTATCTGCACAAGAACTTGAAAATCTGCTCAATGAATTAGGCGAGCATAGCTCAGAATACTGGTTGTCAAAAAACGGATTTACGGTATTAAAACATAAATTCCCTGAAATTTCCCCTAAAGCATTGCGAGATATAGCTACAATTAATCCAAGGTTTGTATCTTTAGAGGAAAATGAAGAAAGCAAGGTTACAGATAGACTGGCTGAAGCTGTCCAATCTAACTCTAAAGAACAAGTCTTATTTTTGCCCACTTATCGCAGGATTGAAAAAGAATTAAGCGATGTTTTTCCTGATATAGACTTGGATGATGTTTTACCTTTTTCTAAAACTAATCGTTATCGGAAGAAGCCACGAGCTGGATATGTCGAACTTGTTGAGTTTGGCATGGAAGATGTAATTCGGGCGTTTGACTCAACCTTGTCAGACTTGGATCAAAATTTCCGCACTGAACTGAATCGATTGACTGGAAGTTACTTAGGGGACATTATTCGGAATAACTATAAAAATGTTGAGGCATCTCAACTGTCTACGGAGGAATTTACGGAAACAATCAATGTGATGCTCCCTAGGATTGGGGATATTCTTTCAGAAGGCGATCGCCAAAAACTGGGACAGATCCTTGAAGATGTCAAAACTAACCAGGTTTTATTGGAAGAACAACGGGTGACTGCTTATTTTTTGACTCGTTTGGTCGAAATTCATAAAAGTCAACAGGAAAAAGAACGCCCAATCCGAAAGCTAGTTGATTTGGTCAATCAGTATCTCAGTAACAAAAAGTTAGAATTTAACCCCAGTGAATTCAAGTTGGTTGTTAAGCGCAAAAATAAAGAGATGACAGAAGTACCAATCCCGGGCTTATCCTCTGGAGAAAAGCAAATTATTTCATTGTTTTCGCATATATTCTTAAGTGATTATAGTAAGTATTTTGTGGTGATTGATGAACCGGAGTTGTCCATCTCTGTACCTTGGCAACGCCGTTTTCTGCAAGACTTGAAAGATACGGAAAAGTGTTCCGGTTTAATTGCGGTGACTCATTCTCCTTTTGTTTTTGAAAATTCACTGGCGGAATATGCACATTCTATCAGTGAGTTTATTGAGGAGATTTAACAATGTCATCTTTCTTGGATGCTTTGAAGGCTGCACCGACATCATCCCAAGCGAAATTAAATATATTTCTCCTCAGTTTTCAACCCCAGGGTCAGGCGATGGCAATTTTTCTGGAGGGACGCGATGATCCTTCCTTGATTCGAGTTAATGTTCAACAATTCGCTGAACAGAAGGCTTTATCGGTGGAAACCATTATATTGGGAAATAAAAAAGAAGTGTTGAATGCTTATGATTATCTAGGTAAACGATTTCCCAACAACCCCCGAATTATGTTTTTTGTGGATAAAGATCATGATGACCTCCTCGGTGAAACTCGGGGAATAACAACTCAGCAAGGCTTATTCGTCACCCAACACTACTCTACTTAGGGAGAGTCTGTAATGTCAAGATCCAGCCCGATCCGAGGACAATTGACTCCACCATCAGAGAACTGGAAGCCTTACCGACAAAAGTTTGGTTGCGGGGAAAACAAGAACTCTGGTGTTTAATTAAGTTTCTGAACCGACTGGAGGAAGAGGTAAAAACCGGAAAAGTTAAGCTAAAAATTAGATCGCAGATCAATATCAACAATATCGTTGAATTGCTGGCTCCCCGCCTACCCTGTCCTTCAGATTTAAGAGATTACCTAACCAATAGACTTGGTAGTTTATAGATGTCCCCCCTTTGCTCATGCCTATTATTGGTCAGCGTTTACGGCGGCGGGATTATAATTGAGTCAGGAGCGCGAGCCGGGAAACTCTGGCTAATCCTGAAATTGACCCAGAAAATCAATGTCAGCGTGGGAGGGTGAGCGGATGCAAATTACTCTGAATCTACCGGATAGCCTTAGCCAAACTGAAACCTTTAATCAGAAGGACTGGCTTAGGGAAATTGCTGTCGCCCTATTTGAGCAAGAGCGGGTTTCTCTCAGCCGTGCCAGCACAATTGCGGCGATGGATATTATGGACTTTCAAAAGCTGCTGGCAGAGCGTGGTATCTGTGTTCACTACGATGTAGCAGATTTTGAACAGGATGTTCAGCACCTGCGCGATCGCGGCTGGCTATGATTGTTGTCAGCGATACCTCTGCTGTTTCCAATCTTGCCATTGTTAATCATCTTTGGTTGCTAGAAGCGATTTATCAAAGGGTGATTATTCCTGACATTGTGGCTAGGGAACTAGCCGCCGCCAGCAATCCCATCATTCCAGCCATTCTCCAAGTCGGCTGGATTCAAACCCAATCCCTCACCCACTCCCAACTTGCCAACCAACTGCAACAAGAACGAGGATTGGATGCTGGAGAAGCGAATGCGATCGCCTTGGCACTGGAGCTACAAGCGGATGATCTACTGATTGATGAACGCTTGGGACGGCAAGAAGCTCTGCGGTTAGGGCTGTCTATCATTGGTATTCTGGGCATTCTGCTGGTTGCCAAACAAAGAAGCCTCATCCCCCAGGTTCAACCTGTTATGGATGCCCTGATCAACGAGGCTGGTTTTCGCGTCAGCCCCCAGCTTTATCAGCGTATCTTAGCTCTTGCCCAAGAGCCTGATTAAAATTGATTTTACGGCGATCGCCTTATAACTTACATTCCGCAGATCCTGACTGAGAGCATTAGGAAGGAATGAAAAATTCACTCCGACAAAATTAATAGGTCTAACAATTCTTGTGTTTCTGTATTATTATACCGCCAAATCCATTACTCTGAGTCTTCATAACTCATTTCGATGTAACTAGACCAGCGCGAAGCGCTATAGTAGCGAGCAAGATGCTCGCACTACAAGGATCTCGCAATTCTTGACATTATGGTTTAAATGCCGAACAGCTTATCCGGTGGAGATCGCCCAGTGATTAATGGATGTCTTTTGAAATGATGAGGTGATGGTAGATGCAAGCAATTAATATACAAATTCCCATCGAATTAATTGAGCAAGGTGAGACGGCAGTTTTGGAACAAATTGCCATGCAACTTTATGAAAACCAGATATTTACCTTTAGTCAAGCCCGTCGATTGTTGAATTATTCTGTGTGGTAATTTCAAAAACTGTTGGGAGAAAATCATATTGTTCGGCAATACGACAAAGATGATTTAGCAGAGGATATCGAAGCGATTCAATTAGGATTGTGGGATGGTTAAAATCATTTGTAATGCTACGCCTTTGATTAACTTTGCAAGTGTTAACCGCTTAGATATATTAAAATCCCTGTTTACTGAGATAGTCATTCGCCAAGCGGTTTACTCGGAAACCGTTGAATCAGGATTTCCTAACTCTGAAACTATTGTTAATGGAATTGAAGCGGCTTGGCTTAAAGTCCATAATTCTACGCTACGGCTCTTGGCTCGTTTGTCAAGCCTTCCCCACCTGAATAGTTACTGCGGATGTATTGTCGAATGACGGGCTGTAGGCTTAAATTGGATGAGGGTTCTAATAAACTGCGTCGTTTGAGAGATTGGATGGCTTTGAGAAACTCTCGATCTGAGAGGAGATTGGGGGGTTTCTGGTTCAGGTTGACTGGGGAGTCTTGGTTGGCTAACCAGTGCAGCAGGGTTTTTTCGGCGTTCCCAAGGCGTTGGTAATGGAGCTTGAGGACGGCTTCTAAGTCTCCTAAAAAGAGAGTGGGATAGGAGAGGAATTGCTGAACACTACCGTTGAATAAATCGAGAATTGTTGAAGCGGTAAGGTTTAGCCACAAGGGATTGTTGTTATAAAGCTGAGTAAGTTCTGGCCAGGTGTTGGGGTCTTTGAGTTGGCGATCGCGGAGGATTTGGGTAGCGAGTTGAGGAGACCCCTGAACGGGAAGGGTTTTACAGTGGCGGGTTTCGCTTTCTAAGGCGGCGATTTCGAGGGGGTGTTCCCAACTCAGCAGCAGAATACAACTTTGGTGAGAGAATGTCCCGAGTTCATGAATGAGTTGACCATAGCCTTGATACTCTCGACGGTAGGTTCCGACAAATTCACCGGGGGTTAGAGCCTCTTGCAGGTTGTCTAAGACGATCAAGCAGCGGTGATGTCTCAGATGGTCTAGGAGTGATGCGTTCGGGGTGGAGGTGGCGGCGAGAAACTGGCGGATGTGGTTTTGCAGGGTTTCTAGGTTGGGGAATTTGCGATGGTTACACCAGAGGATGTGAGTAAAGTGGTCTTTTATCTGTTCGACGAGTTGTCTGGCGAGGGCGGTTTTGCCAATTCCTGATAATCCGGTGAGGGTGATGATGCGGCTGTGTTCGCTGAGTATCCAGTGTTTTAGGGTGGTGAGTTCGTCGTGACGGTTGTAGAGGCGATCGTATTCGGGGGCTTGGCTGAGATCGTGGCGGGGTAGGGTGTCGGATTCGCTATTGCTGGGGGATGGATTGGCTAAGTTTTTTGGCTCGTTGTATAAATCGCTACAGACATTATTTATGTGGTTGATATGAGAGCCAATTTGAACTTCAGTATTAAAGGAATGGAATATTCGGTTTTCGATGAGCGATCGCACATTCTTCTTTTTTACGTCTTCTTCTAGCAGTTCTGACAGCAGTTTCCATAAGTCGGACGCTGATTTCCTGACATGATCGCTCGTACAGTGGTATTCTTCAGCGATTTCCTTATATCCTTTACCTTGCCATGCTCCCTCTAAGATAGCGCGTTGCAGTGTATCTAAGTGTTTTCCCGTAGTCGTTAAAAGCAGGCGATCGATCCACTGCAACGCTTCCTGAATCCCCATAGCTATTCCACTAAATTATTATTTAAATTATTATTTTTTCTCTTACCCCACATTTTACCACATTTTTACCTTTTTAACAACAAATTCGTACATTTTACCACTTTTTGACTTTAACCCCCCTCAGAAATACTTCCCTAAATGCCACTTTTAAGGGGTTGGCAAATAAAAATTAGGGTGAAACAATAACAATAGTAGATGCAATTCTGATGATTTCCTAATACTGTTAATATTGATTTTCACGGAGTATAGCTATGGAGAATTATTTCGTATCAAGTAATACCAACCAAGGTGAAAACACTCAATCATCCCTGACTCAATCACTATCAGTAAAACTTTTACCTTCCGTATATCATTCTGAACCTAAATCAGGTGCTAGTTGGTCTAAGTGGGGTGGTAAATGGAAAAGGAATATGTTTCATGGTTCAGAAAATCAACCATGCATTAGATGGCGCAAAGAGTCGGATGATACTTATGTGGTACAAGATCCAGAAGGAGTAGTTTGGCTTATGAATGAAGTATCTTTAAAGAAACTGCTTGGTAACAAGAAGTAAACAAGGATTCATAAATAAATTTTTATGGTGTTTTGCTTATACCATAAAAATTTATTTAATTGCATGATCAATTAAGTGTGTTTTATTTCAATTGGCATAAATTAAAATGTTACATAATTTTGAAGCTGTCAATTTTCAAGCCCCTTTGCACCTTGACATTGAGATTACTCATAAATGTACTTTAAATTGTAAATACTGTTTTAATCAATCAAGCTCACTAGAATCTGCTGAGATTTCACTAGAAATATTTAATGAAATTGTTGAAGAAGCAAAAAAAATGTCTATTTTTGAAATTTGCATTAGTGGAGGCGAGCCATTCATACATAAAGATATCATGAAAATGATATCAAAAATTAAAAACCTAGGTCTTGGTATATCAATAGTAACAAATGCAACATTAATTACAAAGAAAAAAGCAAGTCAGTTAAGTGCTTTGGATGTAATTTCAAATATGCAAGTCAGCTTTGATGGGCATAATCAAAAAATACATGAAAAAACTCGTCGTGACTTTAATAAATCATTAAAAGGCTTTTTGAATTTGTGTGACCAAGTTCAGGATAGACATAGAGCGCCATCGGTAGGTATTGTAATTAGCAAATATAACTATATGCAAATTCCAAATATTGTTAATTTTTTCAAAAATTACACTGATAGACTTAATCTAATGGCTGTGCAAAAATGCAATGAACTAGAATTATCTACCAATCAAAAGAGAGAGTTCGAGACTAAGTATCTGCCCATTGTAAAAGATATCTTTCAACAAGAAAAACTACGTGGTCGCATCATAGAAGATAAGGACACAAGTGGCTTTGAAATGTCCAGAACACATATTGATTGTCTGGCAGGAATTATATTTTTAGTTATTTCTCCGGAACTCGATATATATCCTTGTGACATAGTACGCAAAAGTTTAGGTAAATGGGAACATCAAGGTTCATTAAAAAAAGCTCATGAAAATGCTAAGGTGTGTTGGAGTAATCTAAATTGTAGTTGGTGTCAGAATTAGTTTTTGCATCCTGTTACCGTAGGTTGAATGGAATGGAATGAAATGAGACTCAATATTTTACGGTTAACTTTTTGGTTTAGCGATCGCTAAGTAGTCGGACATAAATAAACTGTACTATCCCCAGAATTCCAAAATAATTGGAACCTTTGCCTAAAGGAAATTAGAGTTGCGTTCACAAAACTTTGCCCAGTTCCAAAAACTTTTGTCCGACTACTTAAACCCTTTTTTAAATTATTGACCAAACTGTGATTTTGTACGGATTGAATATCCATCCAAGTTGCTGATCGCACTGCTGTAATCACAGTATTCCCCGCCCTAAGATCCAATAATTCCTCATGCACCGCACAGGGAATTAAAATTCTACCATAAAGCTGAGGCATTAGGCTGAGTTGCCCGACCTTCGCCAAATTGGAAATAGGTGAAGTGTTGCTGACCAAAATCATGAACACTCCGTTTCCTCTAAAGATTTGAGGTCTTCCTGAAACTCATCAATATCATAATGAACGCAAATACCTCGCTCAGAAATGAGTTTTTGAAACTGCATCCGATGCAATCCCAATAACTCACTGGCTTTCCCCAAACTAATTTTATCTTGCTGAAACAACATCAGCACAATTTCCAACAATAGCTCATTTTCAGAAAAGCCACTCGCCTTGACTAGATCATCGGAAATCACTAAACTCATGGTGAACTCTCCCTGACTGAAATCTCCTGCTTAAATCTTAGCAGCCCAAGGAGCGATCGCCGATGCCAGCCACCCCTCTCAAACATCCCCTACCGTGGTTGATCGAGGATTACCACCAAATCGTCAATCGAGCGCACCCCTAGGGTTCCCAGACTGCATCCTAAAGGGCGATCGCTGTTTCCTTAGAGAGCGATCGCCTTAGCTTAAAATAGGGTGAGTTGACTTGTATAAAGACAAGTGATGTACATATCAAATTTTTACAAAAAAGGCTGATTTTGAATCAATGTTCGGCATTTAAACTTTAGTGTCAATAATGGCGAAATCCTTGTAGTGCGTTTAGCGAAGCCATGCCGCAGGCTTTGCATCTTGCTCGCTACCCATTCCCAATTTAAATGCATGACAGCTTAACTTACCAAAGCGTTCAGTAATGGTGCGTTACGCTTTCGCTAACGCACCCTACAATTTTATGGTGGAAAATGGGGCAAAATCTGAGCTTACAAACCCAAATCTACCGCCACCCGATGGGCGCAAGCAAACCCAGAAAACGCCACCGCATTTAACCCTTGTCCCGGAAACGTACTATCCCCCACACAATATAATCCCGGAATCGCTGTTCGATTAAACGGCATTCCCAATAACCCCCTTAACTTGCGGCGCGGAATGGGTCCATAGGTGCCATCCTCACGCCCTAAAAACCGTCGATGACTGCGGGCAGTTCCCACTTCCATATAATCCAATCCCGCATCTAAACCCGGAAAAATTGCCTCTAATCGTTCAATAATTCGCCCAGCCGCTTCTTCCTTTTTATCTTCATATTCCTTAACCGATAATCCCTGCCAATTCTCCATCCAACTGGGCGTAAAAGTATGCATGATATGATAGCCTTCCGGGGCTAATTCCGGGTCAAGTAATGTTGGAATCGACACAAAAATTGTCCCCTCAGCCTCCTCCATCTTGTCCCATTCTTCCAATAAAATATGGTGACATTCTGTTCCGGACGGGAATACCTTTTCCTCAACTCCTAAATGCAAACTCAAAAAACTCGGTGATTTCTGATATCGTTGTTGCCACTTTTCCTCACTGGCAGGCATTTGTTCTGGGGGCAATAATTTCTCAAACGTATCCCAGCGCGTTGCATTAGACACTACCCGCTTTGCCCGATACTCTTCCCCAGTGGCTAACCGCACACCTACAGCTTTACCCTGTTCCGTTAAAATTTCGCTGACTCTGGCGGAATAGCGAATTTGTCCCCCAGCTTTCTCCAATCCTTCAACTAATTTCTGGGCAATTTCACCTACACCCCCTTTAGGATAATTAATTCCCCCATAATGGCGGTCAGAAAACACCATTCCTGCATTAATCATCGGTGTCTTATCCGCAGGTACGACTGACCAACAGTAACATTCCATATCAATAAACTGGAGTAACTGAGGGTCATGAATGTAGCGACGGGCAATATCTCCGGCATTCTGGGGCAAATATTTTACTAATCCTAAACAAGCTAAAGGATGCTGGAAAAACACCCGCATCAAATAGCGAGGTTCTTCTAGAGACAGCAAATCCATGGCGTTGAGGCAATTAAATACCTTCCAGCATTCATCATAAAATTGCCGAATTCCCCGGCGTTCGTGGGGAAAACGTTCTGTCAATTTGTGTAAGAATTTCTCATAGTCTCGATGAACTTTCAGGTCTAAGCCTTCGGGTAGATGATAGTGAATCTGAACCTCATCGGGAATTGTTTCCACACCAACATTTACCGCGTCTAAGGCTTTGGTCAACAGATTCGTGGTTCCTTCAGTACCAAAACCAAAAATCATCGACGCGCCAACATCAAAGCGATACCCTTCGCGTTCAAAGTATCCAGCACTACCACCGGGAATCAGATAGCGTTCCAGTACCAGCACCTTGGCACCCTTAGCGGCTAGCTGAGTCGCTGTCACGAGTCCGCCAATACCAGAACCAATGACGATGACATCAAATACAGAGGTTTCGTTCAGAGCGTGATTAGTTGACGAAGGAGATTGAGAAGCAATAGCCATGAATTATCAGACGAGAGAGGTCTTTTACAAATTCGAGTTTAACTTTTCTCTATTCTCCCTTCCAGATGTGTCATGCCAGACGTACCGTGCTACGTCATACTGGTTGGATAAGCTCTCATTTAATTTTTTCTTCCTCATCTCCCCCATCTCCCCCTACATAAGAAATGGGGTTTGGAGACCAAACCCCTACAACTCCCATCTCCCCCATCTCCCCCAGCTCCCTCATCCCTTTCACACCCCCCCAAAAAAAAGAGGGTGGTTCAGGCTGCTACCGCTTGCCCGTCCCACCTACCAATCCTTAATGAGAGGAGAACACTGAGGACTACTATATCCTTGTTGAAAATTAATGTCAACACTAATGAAAACAATTAGCAATAAACGGGCAAATGCAGCGTTTAGCCCGGATACCATCTCGGCAGTCGGGAAAAAAAAGCATTATCATGATTCAGTTTAGGTATTCCTTCGTCGTTATCGATTAATTCGCTATGGCTCCGCAATTACGTGTTTATGTTCCCCCTCATCCCCTAATCAAGCACTGGCTTGGTGTTGCCCGTGATGCAGCGACACCCTCCCCCCTATTCAAAAGTGCGATGACGGAGTTAGGGCGCTGGCTCACCTACGAAGCGATTCGAGACTGGCTACCGACGGAAGAGTTAATGGTTCAGACACCCCTAGCCCCTTGTCCAGCCACAATGGTGAATCCAGAGACTCCTTTAGTCGTCGTGCCGATTTTACGGGCGGGATTAGCCTTATTAGAAGGGGCGCAAACTTTATTGCCCTTGGCATCCATTTACCATCTAGGCATGGTGCGCGATGAAGGAACGTTAGAAGCAAAGTGTTATTTAAATAAATTGCCCCAACAATTTGAGCCGGGTACACATATCTTAATTACCGAACCCATGCTTGCCACTGGGGGTACAATGATGTCCGCGATCGCAGAACTGACCCAGCGAGGTGCTGATCCAGGATTTATCCGGATTATCAGCGTGGTTGCGGCTCCACCCGCCTTGCAAAAGTTAGGGGCTAATTATCCCACTTTAACCATCTACACCGCCACAATTGACGAAGAATTAAGCCAGCAAGGATTTATAGTACCCGGATTAGGTGATGCAGGCGATCGCGCCTTTGGCACATGATGGCAAGGGATAGGGGAGATGGGGGAGATAGGGGAGATAGGGGAGATAGGGGAGATGGGGGAGATAGGGGAGATGGGGGAGATAGGGGAGATAGGGGAGATGGCGGAGATAGGGGAGATAGGGGAGATAGGGGAGATAGGGGAGATGGCGGAGATAGGGGAGATGGGGGAGATAGGGGAGATGGGGGAGATAGGGGAGATAGGGGAGATAGGGGAGATGGCGGAGATAGGGGAGATGGGGGAGATGGGGGCGGGTTTTACCACTAACGGGAAGCTTTGCACCCTGATATAACTAAACCCGTCCCAAAGGATTACCAGCATTCTGCGACGAATGACGAATGACAAATGACAAATGACAAATGACGAATGACAAATGACAAATGACAAATGACGAAGATGTAGGCATCTGCATCAGCCAACCGTTAATCTGGAAAAGCAGTTGCGTTTTTTATTTCAAGGGTACTAAAGGAAAAATGAGTCAGCGCGATGGTTTTACAGGCGGACTTCTGGCGGGAATCGCTATAGGGGGAGTAGTTGGTGGCGTTATCGGAGCCATACTAGCCGGACAACGCAATAGTAGCGATGAAGATGCCGATCAGTCTTTACTCAAATCCCGCCTCTCGGAGAAGAAAGCCATGAAGGGTAAAAAGTCTCAACTCAACTCCGAGGAGAGCATTGAAGCGGCGCGTCGCAGTTTAGAAGATAAAATTGCCCAGCTTAATACAGCGATTGATGATGTGCGCCAGCAATTGGGTCCAGTGAATGGGAGTGGGAGTACAGAACTCACCGATAGGGAAGGTTCGCTCGATTCCTAAGCCGAAATGGAGTGATATCCGTTAAACTGACTAGAAAGGCACTATCATATCCGCCCTCTAAACTTAGTAAGGAAACATTTCAATTTATGCCTACAGCACTGGTAACCGAAAGTCTCGCCAATTTCCTCAACATCTATTTACTGCTGATATTTGTCCGCATTCTGTTAACCTGGTTCCCCACGGTTGAATGGATGAACCAGGTGGCTGGGTTCCTCAGCCCAATTACTGACCCTTACCTGAATATTTTCCGCTCCTTTATTCCGCCGATTGGAGGTTTGGACTTATCTCCTCTTTTGGCGATTATTGTCCTGCAACTTATCGCTGGACTTTTTGGAGGCATGGCATAGTCTTGGGTTAGATATTAATGAAAGTCAACACGCTTTTTTTTAGCGGCGGACTTTGCCCGTAAAGCCAGACGCTTTGAATTGTTCAAGCTGCAAGGGGGTGGGTTGATTAGCCGAAACCGTAATTCGCACTTCAAAATCACTAACGCCCGGTGGGACTTCATCAATGGCACCCAGCCGGGTACGATTTTGAAAGACAGGATTATGATTGGCATCATAAATCCGACCAAAAATGTCAGCGTTGATCACGGGTTTACCTGACTTGTTGATGGCTTTGCCAGTGATGATGTAGCAATCGGCGGCTTGGATGGAACCGGGTGTGACCAATCCTTCGGAAAACTTGGAGGAACATTCGTGGTAAGACAGATCAGATAGTTCTACCTGAACGAAAGCAAACGCAGCAGGGGCAATGACCATACTGATGAGCCAAAACAGACAAGCAACTGTAATGGTAGTGAACCAACCTGGAATTCGCATAAACTATAGTAATAATTATCTTAACTGAATCATTCCATTCCTCAGCATAGCGCGAATCCATCCGCAAACTGTCCTTAATTAGGGGCTGCTGATTAAGCCTGTTATGAACCCAGCCGAGATTGAAGCCGTCTTGCAACTCGCCTTTATCCAATGCGAAGCGGTTTTATGTCCCCTGACAGACTCGCAGAAACAAATTTTACGGCAGGTGCTGATAGAAGCGGTTAGGGGTCAATCCTTACAGTCTTCGGCTATAGGGAATCAGACAATGGCTAATCCTCTGGATGAACTGACTCCAGATGAGCGATCGCGCTTTTTGCAATTTGTCACGGAACAAGAACGGACTGGCTATTCCTGGAAAATCCAACTCCTCAATGACTGGCTGCATAATCGCGAGTCTTCATCTGTCCAGTTTATTCGCGATCGCTATGGATTCCAATGGCTAAATCGGGTCAAGCGCGTGCATCTGGCACAGTATTTAGACGCACAGAACCCCACAGAATGGTTAAAGTTAAAAATCGGCGATCGCATTGAAGTGTCTAATGGACTCTGGGAATGGGTGCAAGACAATGGACCGTGTAGTCGGGAGTGGTTTCCTTGTACAGTGGTGCAGATTTCTCAGGGTATAGAGGGTGATGGTTCGGGATGGAACTGCGTCGTGCGCTTCGATAATGGCATGGAATATGAGATTCAAGGGATTTATGAGTGGAATCGCTATAACTGGCGTTGGATAAACTGATTTAGCGTATTTGTCCAAAACAGAAAAATCATTTTGAGTGCGTATCGAGGGGTTCAATTCTTCCCTACACTCCACACCCTACACCCTACACCCTGCCTATTTTTCACGTAGCTTATCGCCCCTGAATGGTTTCTGGAATAGCATCAAATGCTGCTGGGGTAAGAACTCTTTCGTTTCCAGCCACTGTAACCCCACCGCATTCATTTCTTTACGCGCTTGTCTCTGAGTCATTTTATGCAGCCCTTTAATCGGAATTAAGGGATTCTCCCGGCGATATTCCACCAGTACAACTCGTCCACCCGGTTTTAGCGATCGCACAATTCCACTCATCATTTCTCTAGGATAGGCAAATTCATGATAAGCATCGACCATCAAGGCTAAGTCAACGGTTTCTTGCGGTAAATTGGGGTCAGTGGTACTTCCCAAGATTGGCTCAACATTGGTCACATTGTTCTCGGTTTTCAGGAATTCAATCATATCCAGCATCTCCGGCTGAATATCCACCGCCAGCACCCTACCCTGAGAGACGAGGGGACTGATCCGAAAACTAAAATAACCTGTACCTGCACCAATATCTGCCACAATATCCGTGGGTTTTAGGTTCAAGGCTTCAATCACCTGCTGTGGCTGTTCTTTCGTCTGACGGCTAGGTCGTTCTAACCAAAGGGCTTCGGTGTGTCCCATAACTTTGGCAATCTCTCGACCCATATAAAATTTACCAATCCCATCAGCGCTGTGAACCAGTCGATAATGATAGATACTGTCCGATTCGGCGGCGACTGTGGGTAAGGTAATTCTCCACCCACTGAGGATTAGTCCGAATAGGAGAACACTGGCAATAATAAAAATCTTGAACCTAGACAAGCGATAAGTATTCATCGGTAACGACTGTCATTGGGCGATCGCAAAAAGAACGGTAAGAATTAATCTAGATGCTCAGTGGCTCTTTGGCAGTATGGAATTAAAGCATCCCAACCTGATTGTAATGACACAACCAACATTCAACCAAACTGAGATACCCCAACGCCGTCACGCTGACCCGCCAGCACTGTGGAAAACCGTTATTCTAAGTTCTGTAGCGATTCATTTAGTTGGCTTGGGGTTGCTGCGTCTGGCGCTATTGGGACGCTTTCAGGATTGGCGGTTGAGTCAACGACTGATTCCGGTTGAGATGATTGCGATCGCCTCAAATGCTACCATGCCAACTCCAGCGACTCAACCTCCACCTTCTCCAGTATCCCCAAAAACGCCAGCGAAGAGTTCTGAGAGTCAACAAGAATCAGCACCACAGACAAATCGCCCGACTCAGGCGATCGCAAACAATACTCAGGAGACCCCAAACCCTTCACCTACAACGGTTTCCTCGCCCAACTCACCGAACCCAACCCCGAACCCATCGCCAGCATCCACCACCTCTGAAGGGATGGGAGAAACGCTGTCTCCGCAGCCATCAGAGGAACCTCCAAACCCGACTACGCCTAGTCCGTCTCCTATCCCATCGCCAGAGGAACCAACAGAACCCAAGTCACCGGAAAATCAGTCGGGTGGGGGTTTCATTGCTTCTATTAATGGACTCAGGATTGTGAGTAGCGGGGGTGGTTCTATTATCGATCCGCAACGCAATCCGGGCGATCGACTTGCTGAAATCCAGGAAGAGAGTCAACCCCTCTCGGTGGATGAACTCACGTCCTTCGAGATGACTCTGGATCAACCTGTGGTTCTCAAGGTTATCGTTTTGATCAATGATAGGGGCAAAGCTAAGGTTATAAACGCTGAGGTTATACCGGATAAGACCCAAGTGCAACAAGGAACGCTAAGTCCAGCACAAGCGACGAAACTCGCCAACCAGATTATTGCCGATTGGCGGTTTTCTCCAACTTATATGGCAGGTAAGCCTGTGTACGGATCATACTCCCTGACCCTGGAAATTAATCCCCAGGGGAATTAAGCCGATAATTTTGGTAGAAACTTGCCAAACTTGTGCGATCGTGGTTTATACTAGAAAAGTTATGAGCGCATGCGGGCATAGTTTAGTGGTAAAACCTCAGCCTTCCAAGCTGATGATGCGAGTTCGATTCTCGCTGCCCGCTTCTTATATTCTTCATTAAAGAGCTATTTGTCGCCAGCTTAAGCAATTATTGTCTTGGCACAATCCAAGTGTAGCAAGGATTTCAGACATGACACTAAATGTTTAAGGGGTGACATTTAACTGTTTAATGGACAATAACCAGTGAATTGCAGACCCTCAAGCGCTACTTATAGTCTGTAGACTCTTAGTCATCACCACCCGATTATTAGCGTCAGCAATCCTTAGCAGAGGTAATGATGACACTTCGCGAAAAGTTTGGTGCTGCTGTGAGGGCTAGACCCGCATTTCTCACACAAAGAGCGATCGCAAACTCTAAAAGCCTTGGCAGACAGCGATTTGACCTCAGTTAGCTCCTCCAGTCACACATAACAGTGTGTTGTTCCTTCAATACTCTAAATCCGAGTCCTCCTTAACA
>NZ_JAVJQP010000099.1:0-29405 GCF_040218875.1 Coleofasciculus sp. D1-CHI-01 | reverse complement strand
GATAGTAGCCATTGATTCGACCTCTCAATGTTCGTCTTATTTTATATCACCTCAGTCAACTCTCTCCGGATAGAACCTTACCAATAAATGGGCAACAATGGGTAGATGTGTCAAGGGTTTTGGTTACAGTTACTCACCCCATATAAGACGCCAACGCATTAATCACTATCTCCGTCTTTGACAATCCCGTGCGTTCAATGTAGTCAGTCAGACGTTGGTTAAGATGGGTAGGGATGCGGATACCGAGTTGGACTGAGTTCATCGGGAAAACCGGAAAAAGATATCCTAATCTAGCAAATGCATAGCGGAATCTGACAAGAGGCTTGTATCAAATCTTAAACGTTTCACCCCAACCCCTTCCCCATCAAAGCATCGTACCCGTTAATCCATTCCGCCGCAAGCCTTATCCTGTAGAGAATATAGGATTCAGAATCCGAGTTTTCAGTTAGCACCAACCCTTGTAGGGGCTTGGTTACCAAGCCCTATCCCAGAGAATCAGGATTCAGCGCCCCGATTCGGCTTACAGGTTAACAATCACCCCTAAAATGAAAGAACGCCCAGGCGTTGCCAACTCCCCAGAGAAATCGCCCCCTTATCTCAAATCTATGCCATGCCCCAAGTTATTGGTGTTACCAAAGCAATTACAAACTTAAACCAAGCGCATCAAACCTTTCAATTGCAGCCGACAACCAACCCAACCTTCTTCCCCGAATGGCTAGAACCCTTGCCAGAACTCAGTCTGGGGGAAATTGAAACGTGCGATCGCCTACGAACCCGCTATCGTTACTATCAAGCTGAAGGAGCGATTACCGAAAGCACCGTAAACCTGATTATAATTGCTCCCATTCTAGAATTATTAGGCTTGTATGATCCCCCCTATCTGATCAAAGGGGAAAAATACATCAAAATTGAAATCGAAGACAAAGACCAAATCCTAGAGGGACTCATTGATATTTTAGTCATGCAGGAGCGATTATGGCTCATCCTTCTAGAAACCAAACGCTATGGTTTTAGTGTGATGCAGGCTTTACCCCAAACCCTCGCCTACATGATGTCTAACCCGATAACTGAGAATCCCGCTTATGGTTTAATTACCACCGGAGAAGATTACCTTTTTGTTAAACTCAACCCTCAGCAAAGAGAATATGATTTATCCGATAAATTTACCCTCTCAACTCGCCGTGAGAACCAGCTACATCGGGTGATTCAAATTTTAAAACGATTCGTAGAGTAGAAGGCAACTGTTAGTTTCTAATGAGTGAAAAACAGAAAATGTTAGCGGGAGAGCTATATCTAGCATCTGACCCTGAATTAAAAGCATTACACAATCAAGCCTGTCATCTCACGCGCTTGTACAACGCGACAACCGAAGACGAAATAGAAACGCGATCGCAACTTTTACAAGACTTATTTGGCAAGCTGGGATCTAATCCTCAAATTAGTCCTCCCTTTTACTGTGATTATGGCAGTAATATCTATGTTGGCGATAATCTCTATATGAACTATGGCTGTGTGATTCTCGACTGTAATACAGTTCACCTAGGCGATAACCTGTTATGTGGTCCCTATGTGCAGATTTATACCGCCTATCATCCCACTGATCCCGCCCAAAGATTAACGGGACGCGAACTGGCTGCACCGATTAAAATTGGCAATAATGTCTGGATTGGTGGCGGTGCAATTATTGGTCCAGGTGTCACCATTGGTGATCACACAACCATTGGTGCGGGTAGCGTTGTGACTAAAAATATTCCCGCCAATGTTGTCGCCGTAGGAAACCCCTGTCGGGTTATTCGCTCGGCGAATCCAACTCAACCTCCCATCCTGGAGATTTAACCCAAAAAAAGGCGATCGCTCTCTCTTGTTGAAAGAGAATTAAAAGCGATCGCGTATTCTTATCTATCAGTGGCGTTGATTAAATAAAGACCCTTATCAAACACGTCACTTGAATCTGAAAATGCACCCTAACATCCATCTGCTATCACTAAAGTTTTACTTACCAGTACCTGTTCGCGTAGAGCCATCTCTTTTCAACCAATCGCTCCATTCAAACAGGTTTTGCCGTTCTACAAAACTTTGTCTAGATTAAAAAAACAAAGCTTTAAAAACCTAACGGCTTTTTTGGGTAAATGCGCCCTATCTAAATATCGTCAACATCAATCGTCTACAGCAATGGGATTTTCTTTTGGCTGTGAGAGTAAATTCCCTTACTGTAATACATCTATGTTACCTTCTTTAGAAGGAATATTAACTATGGTAGAAAAGGATACAATAATTGTCAACGCTTTCGTAATACACTGTATTATTTCTTCGATTAAGTCGTCAGGACATGGACAAAGCAACAGGAAACGGGGAATAGAGAACAGTCAGAAGTTGACACTTGTTAATATTTCTTAATGCTTTATAGCCAAAGACTAATTAATCTTTTCCAAAATTATAGTCGGGGCAATTTATGAATCACCCCGACTCATTATGGGGTTGGGAGAAACGGTAACACCTAAGCTGTTTGGTATTTCAACCTGTCAATAATGGTGAAATCCTTGTCGGGTGAGCATCTTGCTCGCTACCCATTCCCAAGTTAAATGCGTAACACTACCCATTCCCCATTTAAATGGGTGACAGCTTAGTTTCCCATCAAGCAACTCCCACTAACTTGGCACTCAACTCCCACATCCGTTCCCCTTTTTGATCATCGCGGGCTTGGGGAGAAACCTTTTGTACAAAGGATTTGCCCTCTTTCTTCTGTCGGTTCCCCCAACTCCAATAGACACCCGATTGGCTATATTCAGGATCGGCAACGACGGCTGCAACCCGTTCACCTGACAACTCCTGGGACACATACCCACCCGTGATGTGTTTCTGGAACAAGGGAAAGATTTTCTGAAACAAGGGATAGTGATTGCGGAACAGGGGTGTATCCGCCACACATCCTGGATACAGGGAACTGAAGACGATACCTGTTGATTCGTGATAACGCCGATGCAGTTCTCGCATGGTCAGAACGTTACAGACTTTGCTGTCTTTGTAAGCTTTGACGGGTTCAAACTTCTTGCCGTCAATCATCGAGTGAGGCTCTTTGAATCCTGCTTCAAACCCCTTGAGTTGCCCTAAATCTGGACGCGGTGGAATCTTCCCACCCAATTCATCGGGATTGTGAGTCACCGTTCCTAAAATAACCAGCCGGGGAGACTCAGCCGAGGAATGCTTCAAATCCTCTAGCATCAGGTGACTTAGGAGAAAATGTCCCAGGTGGTTTGTGGCAACGCTCAACTCATAACCTTCTGGCGATCGCAGAGGTTCCTTGAGTAAGGGCATATAAATGGCAGCGTTGCACACCAAGGCATCTAAGGATTTGCCGCTTTCGCGGAATTTAGTCACAAACTGGCGCACACTCTCTAAGCTACCCAAGTCGATATGCATAATCGTGTAGCTGTCCTCCGGCATACCCACTTCTTGGGCAGCGTTTTGGGCTTTCTCTAAATTCCGACAAGCCATCACCACATGCCAGTTTCCCCGTTGCGCCAGGGCTTTGGCAGCATACAAACCCACCCCTGACGAGGCACCCGTAATTACAACTGTTGATTTCTGATGTTGTTCCATTTGGTTCAAAACTCCGTTAACCGCCGTTAACTGCTTTCTAGGATCTCATCCCACTGATTTACCGATTTTACAGTCGAGTAGATCCAGTTGATCAAAAAAGTTTCCGATGGATTGGGTAGAGAGGCACAGATAAAATTTGTGACCTCGCTCACCAAAGGGATTCTGTCTAGTCACGCTGACGTTGCATTGAAATTACTTATCCAGACCATACAGTATCACCAATCTTATTTTTTATCATCACCTAGGTTATGTTATTCAATCCCTAGATCTTTTCTTTACAATTCAATATATTTGTTAAAGGAAGTTTATAAAGTCACGGATTTGTAGTTAATTAATAATTATCGGAAGATTAATAATGACTTATTGCCAACTCTCTCATAACCAATCTCGGCACGGAGATAAATTGTCGTTAAAACTACGGTACAAAATGTTCAACTCAAAAACTGAGGATAAGTTTGAGGCGTGGATTACCCAAATAGAAGACGACTGGAACGATGAAATCGCTGCCTGTCTTCAGGGTCAATTTCCCGATTGGCGTGGCTAATCAGTAGTTGTCTTCGGCAGGGTGAGATTAATGAATAAACCTAGGGTATGAGGCGATAAGTGCAGGTATCTAGAATGCAGGAATCCTGCCAGATAAAGGGATTGAGCAATACCGTTAAAAGATAGTGAAGCCGGAAAAAAATACCCTAAACTTATCTCAAACTAATCTTAAGAACTAAGCCATAGAACTCAAGCTATGCCTATTCGACTTAGTTAGACATCTAAGAAAACCCGAGCGTGAGAGATCGCTGGGTTGAGAAAAATGAGATGGTAGGTATTTATTAGAATAACACAAACTGCAACGCCATTGAGACGGCGGTGCATCAGCATCCTCTAGAATAGGTCAAGTTCCATGACATGATCAGTTCTTTAGAATTGATTGATGCGAACGTCCAAATCCTCTTTAACCACCAGCAGGCTATTGGTTGGGCAACTGTGCCAATTCCCCGCAAACAAGGGTTCAGAGGCAACTAGGACAGCGTTAGGGTAATTGAGTTCATCCCTTACCCAGTAGAGAGTGGGCGCACTGCTACCCGATGCGTAGCGACTAGCAACGAGGCTATGCCCATCACTGATAATCACATTGGCAGAAAAGTTGACTTGATAGGATTGGGCTAATGTTGTCAACTGGATCAAGGTTTGCGACAATGCCTTCTCTAAGGAAGCATCGGGAACCGTTTGGACTTCATTGACAAGGAGGGCAAAAATATGCTCGGAATCGGTTGTACCGTGGATTGACTGGTAAATTTCATCACTCAGGCGATCGCGAATCGGTCGATAGAGCGTTTGACGGAACCGTTCGATAAAACCATTGTGAATGAATAAGGTGCGATCGCGACGAAAGGGTTGACAGTTTCCCATGTCTAAAGCTTGACCGGGCGTCGCACTACGAACATACGCCAGTACACAGTCGGATTGCACATAACGGCTCAATTCCGGTAGATTCGTATCGTTCCAGATGGGTAGCGTATTTTTGTAGGTAAATGGATTAACATCCTGGGTGGAGTGATACCAGCCAATGCCCAATCCATCCGCATTGACAACCCCCGATGTCATCTCCTGGGGTAAGTAACTCTGGACAACCAGAGAACGTTCAGGTTTATACAAAAGGTGATTGAGTTGGACAGGGGAACCCAGGTAGCCTAGTAATCGGCACATGCTTATCTTCCATTGAATCCAATTGCATTTTAGGCTGGAGTGGTAACTTTAGTGTAATTTTTTGATTTAACGATTAGGCGACATCCTGGCAAACTTCCCTAACAGGTAAGTTTGGGCAACGAGCGCAACTCGACCTACTGGATATTTTCCCGAATGATTGGAGTTAAAATAACCATGAAAAAATCGATAATCGCACTAATGCTGACTCTCACAACTCTAAGCAGTAGCCAACCCATCCCGGCACGAGCTTGCGCTGGTGGTGGAAGTGGGGGGTATATCAACCAGAATGCCGAGTTTGTTGTACCCCCACAATTTGCCTCGACAACCGATTTTTCCGAAGGATTAGCAGCGGTAAAAGTTGGGGAGAAGTGGGGTTATATTGACCTAACGGGAAAGCTGGTGATTTCGCCTCAATTTGACATAGCTCTGAGCTTTGCTGATGAGTTAGCCGCTGTGCAGATTAACGAAAAATGGAGCTACATTGACAAGAGCGGGGAAATAGCAGTCGTTCCCCCCCAGCCCGATCATTCTATTTTGTTTACCTTTTCCTTCTCGCAAGGATTGGTAGCCGTGAAGATTGATGATAAATACGGCTATATGGATAAGAGTGGTCAAGTCGTGGTTCCACCTCAATTTGATGTAGCCCGGAAATTCACTCAAGGGTTTGCCGCCGTAGAAATTGATACCAAGTGGGGTTACATCGATAAAACAGGTAAGCTAGTTGTTCGACCTCAATTTGATAATGCTGAGAGTTTTAATCAGGGGTTAGCTGCGGTACAAATTGAAGAGAAATGGGGCTACATTGACGAAACAGGCAATGTCGTCATCTCACCCCAATTTAATCAAGCGACAAGATTTACGGAAGGATTAGCAGCGGTAAAAATAGAGGAAAATTGGGGCTATATTGATGAAACAGGTAAAGTCGTCATCTCACTCCAATTCGATGATGCCAAAGAGTTTGCCGAAGGATTGGCGCTGGTGAGAGTAGAAGCCAAGTTAGGCTATATTGATAAGAGTGGTGAATTAGCCATTCCCTTTCAATTTGCTAGAGCTAGTAACTTTTCTCAAGGACTAGCCGCCGTACATTTTAACCGAGCTTGGGTTTACATCGATAAGACGGGAAAAGTAGCGCTACAACCACCAGTAGCAGCGGCTAATTTGGGTATCTTCTCTCAGGGACTAGCACGGGTATGGGTTAATCCTAAATCGGGGTCTCGGTGTTAGTTGATTGTGTTATGAATACCCTCGGTTGTTTGTGTTTTTATCAAAATTAATATAAATTGGGTATTCTCTATTCCCTAATCTCAACCATCCACTTTAATTTGTCTAACTCCTGATGAACTATATTATTAGAAATCCTGAAGATATTATTCAATTACTGCTCGAACATCTCCAGATGACGAGTTTAGCTGTACTGATTGCTGTGGCGATCGCACTGCCGTTATCGGTGCTGATCACTCGTTACCGTTGGCTGAGTATCCCAGTCGTGGGCATTCTGGGCATCCTCTACACCATACCCAGTCTGGCGCTAATTGTTCTGCTTGTGCCACTTTTGGGCTTAAATCGCCAATCAGTCGTGGTGGCAATGATTCTCTATACCCAGGTGATTCTGGTACGAAATTTTTTAGTCGCTTTACAATCGATTGATCCGAAAATTTTAGAAGCCGCACGCGGGATGGGGATGAATGCTTGGCAACGTTGGTGGTGGGTACAAATTCCCCTAATTTTACCCATTGGTATTGCCGGAATCCGTCTGGCAACCATTGTCGCGATCGCGATCTCCACAATTGGTGCTAAATTTGGGGCGGGAGGATTGGGAGTACTCCTCTTTGATGGGGTGTCTCAGAGTCGCTACGATAAAATTTGGGCGGGGGCAATTACTGTGGCGATTTTGGCGTTTGCCTTAAATGGTATCTTGCTAGGATTACAGTGGTTATCAAATCCGCAACGAAAAATTAAGCTGATGAGTGAGGGTTGATTGGGAATGGAGATTGGTAAAAGAGTTGGAGCAGGTGTTGTTGCATCTTAATGAGGAGTCAATCTGCCGTAAATCATTTGACAGTGCGCTCAATCGCGCCACCAAAGCTGACAGCAACATCATAACTAATCCGCATCGTAAATAACCTGGCGTTTGGTTTCTTCTGCTTTAATTTTAATGCTGTTTCTACGCCAGTTTTATCAATTCCATATTCGCCTGTTTCAGAATCAATCACAATCATTTTGCCAATATTATCACCATACTCAACTTGTTGACGAATTTCATTTTCGTAAAATTGTTTAGCTCTGTGGGCAACTTCTTCTACACTCCAAAAAATAGCCTGCATGATAATGACACCTGCTTTGTGTTTTTTAATTATTATATGAGATTAGTACTAATAGTTTACAATACCATTTTCAATCCCACACTCGACGCAGATTCACCACAAAACCCGGTAACACGGCTTCACCCGACAATTCAGCCGGATTCTCCAACACCTCCACATCCTTACCCGCTCGATAAATCTCCACCCGTCGCTGCTGCGGATCGATTAACCATCCCAATATAGCGCCATTGTCGAGATATTCCCTCATTTTATCTTGCCCAGACTTGAGGGTATCTGAACTAGAGCGTAACTCAACCACAAAATCCGGGCAGATATGAGCAAAGGTTCCTTTTTGTTCCGGAGTAAGCGCCTGCCAACGTTCCCGACTTACCCAAGAGGCATCGGGAGAGCGAGTTGCACCATTGGGTAAAATAAAGCCAGTCGAGGAGTCAAAGGCTTCACCCAAATCCTCATTTTCTTCGTACCAGCGATCAAGTTGTCCGGTGAGGCTGCGGTTGCGTCTTCCAGTTTCCCAGCCTGTTGGTGGGTTCACAATTAACTCTCCTTTTGCACTTCTTTCCAGTCTCAAGTCGCGATTGGCTGCGGCTAAAGCAGCAAACTGTTCCTGGGTGACGTACAGCCCAATCGCCTTGGGTAATTCAATCGATAGAGTTTCAGTTTCTCGACTAGCAGGTGTCTGTACCATCTTTGCCTCTTACGCGCTATGTGAGGATGTTAATCGTTGTAGAGTACTCAAACCCACCTCTGCGACTAATGCCAAGATTGCCACTGGAATGGCACCCACTAATAAAATACTTTGATCATAAAGCGCAAACCCCAAGACAATAAAACTCCCCAATCCCCCCGCACCAATAAAAGCAGCCAGAGTCGCGCTGGCAATCACCTCGACTGTCGCGGTTTTAACTCCAGCAATGATTACGGGTAAAACTAATGGGATTTCGATTTGTTGCAGAATTTGCCGGGGAGACATCCCCATTCCTTTAGCGGCTTCGATGATAGTGGGTTCAATATTGCGAAAGGCAACATCTGTGCTGATCAAAATCGGTGGTAGTGCTAAAAGTGTCAACGCTACCGCCGCCGATTTGAAACTTAGCCCTAAATAGGGAATGGCAACGAATAAAATCGCTAAACTGGGAATGACTCGTAAACCATTGACGGTATTAATCAAGACAGTTGAGGCGGTTCGCGATCGCGCACTCAGCAGCCCTAACGGTAAACCCAGCACCAAGCTGATGGTTAGGGGTACGAGTACCAATAGCAGATGTTGCCCTAGGGCTTCCCTAAAGTTGTCTGGATGACTGGCAATATAATTTAGGACTTCAGTAAATTTCTGAAACATTTGAGTTTTTCAGCCATTAACGTTTATCATACAGTCATTCTGCCCGTGCCAGTGGCTGTAGTGATCAGGCTATCTGCCCCAGTGTTTATCCCTACAACCCGGATTTTACTTGGTTTTCATGCTGTCATGTCAAGTTTTTTATCTTCCCCTGCACTATAGATCCTACGCTTACGGAATTCGGAAAAATCTTGGACAAGAAACTGAGATGTTCCGACGTTGGTGTTTCAGCGGGATGTCTAGATGAATTTTGAGGCATCTGTTGACATTTCGGTTATTGTCAATTGTCGGAGCTAACTCATGAGTATAAAAGTCATTGTTTTTGATTTTGATGGCACTTTAGCGGATACCTTCAACGCGATCGTCCGGATCGCGAATCGTTTAGCAGACGACTTTGGATATAAACCATTGATGCCATCAGATATTGAGAAAGTTAGAAATTTAAGCGCTCGCCAAATCATTCACGAATCAGGAGTTCCTTTATTTAAGATTCCTTTTTTACTTAAGCGTATTCAATCAGAACTACGCAAGGATATTGAATTTTTACATCCTGTTCCTGGAATACCTGACTTGTTAAAGGAGTTAACACGCCAAGAAATAATGCTTGGCATATTAACCTCAAACAGCAAAGACAATGTTGAAGATTTTTTAAAGATACATGGTTTAGACGGCTTCTTTAATTTTATTTATTCAGAACCCTCAATTTTTGGGAAATCACACGCATTAAAAAGACTAATAGATTACCATAATTTCCCACCACAATCCCTTATGTACATCGGAGATGAAACACGAGATATAGCTGCATCAAAGAAAATTAATATAAAGGTGATAGCCGTAAGTTGGGGGTTTAACTCCTCAGATGTCTTAATTAACTATAATCCCAACTTTTTAGTTAACTATCCTCGTGAAGTATTAAACATTATCGCAAAATTAGATTAGTTTTATATTCTATTAACGCCTCCAGCCATTTTTCCAAATCCTGCAAACTATTTAAGTCAAAAATATCCTCTGTTAAACGTTCTAAATCATCCAAAGCCAAGCTTTCTATTTGGCTGCTTATTAGCAACGGAATTTCCCCAAAGCGCTTTTTAAGTAAACGCATAACTAGAGCGATCGCTTCAGTTAGTCGCCCTTCTTCTCGTCCTTCTTCCTTTCCTTCTTCTTTTGCATAAGCAATCCGCCCCTTCTCATCTTGTAACATTATTCCTCGCCGATCAACGAATTCTAACTCTTCTACTGTCATGTTTGCTTGGTTGGCAAGATTTAAAGCTAATTCTATCTCCGACACTTCTCCCAAACTCTCCGGGATACTATCCAAACTAGCAGCCTCTTTCAAAAAATAAATCCACTTATCCGTCAAACTGTTTAATTCTGACAACGCTTTGTTGAATTTAGGTAATTCAACAAAAATTAGCTGTAATTCATTATCGAATAATTCAATCTTTTTAGTTTTCTCCTGGAACACAAATTGACTAATAACCTCGTCATATTTTTTTAACAGGATAAAGTCGGTAACGGTCACAGCTATAACTGGATTAAGAATGGGGTAATCCTCTCCTGTACCTAACTGGTTGCTATAGGCTTTTGCCAGATTGTAAACAACTCGCTTGTTAAAAGACGCCATCGGCGCTATTTGCATTTCAATGACAACAATAGAACTATCTGATAAAACAGCTTTTATATCTAAGTAACTTTCTTTTAAACTTATTAACTGACCAGGATTATAGGGGTTGGCGATTGTTAATGACTGAATCTTTTTTTCTTCTCCATAAATTATAGCATTTAGAAAGCTGATTAAAATATCTTTACTTTGCTCGGAGCCAAATATTTTTTTGAAGGCATAATCAACCTTGGGACTGATGAATTTCATAAGATTTTTAGTTTCTTTTGCGCTGGAAGATATGGAGAATATTCTACTACAAACAAACAGGGGGAGTAGGGGAAGCAGGGGGAGCAGGGGAAGTAGGGGGAGCAGGGGGAGCAGGGGAAGCAGGGGAAGCAGGGGGAGCAGGGGGAGCAGGGGGAGTAGGGGAAGCAGGGGGAGCAGGGGAAGTAGGGGAAGCAGGGGGAGCAGGGGAAGTAGGGGGAGCAGGGGGAGTAGGGGAAGCAGGGGGAGCAGGGGGAGCAGGGGGAGTAATGATTCCTTGCTGTATGACATCTGCTCTGTGTGCCATCTACGCCTGTGCTTTGAGCGCTAACCTGAGTACGGGAAAATATTATGAGCTGAAAAGCTTATGGAATAAAGGTTTCAGCGTCTGATCCTCACAAAAATCATGGGTGTGGCGGGAAATTAGAAGGCATAACAGCGGATGCTCTAAAAAAAATTTTGCCAGAGGACTTGCCAAATCATCCCTTTAGTGGGTAAGATTAGTAATCGTGGCAAGCGTTGAAGTCATGATCCTCAGTAGCTCAGTGGTAGAGCGGTCGGCTGTTAACCGATTGGTCGCTGGTTCGAATCCGGCCTGGGGAGTTAACAAATAAATTATTCTAGATGCCCAACACCAAACTTGTTGCTCGGCGTTGAGAAAGATAGAAGGAGGAAGATAGAAGTTCAATCTCCTCGATCATAAAGGAGTTGGGCTAACTGATTTCGTAATAAGGCTTCTTGCTGAGTCTCACCGATCGCATTGGCAAGAGCGATCGCTTGTTCGTAGAATTGCTTGGCTTTGGGTACATTGCCTCTGGCGAGGTAAAATTCGGCAAATAACCGCAGTGTAACGAGCTCTCGGCTTAAGCTTTCCTGTTCTTGGGCTAAGGCGAGATGTTTGTTAAGGTATCGAATCGCCAACAAATCTGGACCAATGATGCTGTAGGATTTCGCCAATCCCCGCAAGGCGCGAAACTGATTGGGAATATCCTGGCTATCTTGTGCCAGTTGTAAAGTGTATCGATAGGAGCCAATCGCATCTTTATAGGAGGCGATCGCGAAATAGGCATCCCCTAAATTATTACGGGTATTTGCCTCTCCCAAGGGATCACCCAATCGCCGCCGCAAGGTTATCGCCGCTTTATACTGCTTAATCGCCTCTAAATAATCACCTGCACGAGCCGCAACTAAACCCAGGTTGCTTAAACTTAGTCCTTCCCCTTCGCGATCGCCCACTGTACGAGCAATGGTTAGGGCTTCAGTAAAGCTTTCTTGAGCGGCGTCGAGATCGTTCGATTGCAGCAGCACCGTACCCACGTTATTCAAGGCATAAATTTGTCCCTGAAAATCTTGCAGGAAACGGGCAACCCCTAACCGACGGCGTAGGGATTCTTCGGCTTGGGCAAAGCGTCCTAAATCAGCATAAGTCAGACCGATATAATTGTAAGCTAAGCCCTGCCCTTCAAAATCGCCAATTTTTTGATAAAGATCCAACGCCTGTTGCCAATAGGCGATCGCTTTTTGCAAATTTTCTTGACGCTTTGCCTCTCCTCCTAACCGCAGGAGTACATCCGCCTCATTTCTAGCTTCCCGTTGAAGGCTCCTATTCAAGGGAATCGTCAATTGTTCTTGTAAGTCAAAACCCATGTCATTGGAGACGGTTTGACTTTGAGCCGGGTTACTCGCCAGCAGTACCGCCCCAGAAATCAGAGCCATCGCTGTGCGACGAATCACCTTCACCGAGAGATATCCTCTGTTCATGATCGGGAGATTTTTTGATCGGGATAAAGAATTTCTATCTTTAGTTTAAACGGGGACAGCGTTGGATTCGGACTTGCCATCGGCATGATCCGCCGCTTCCTGTAAGTAAATCTCGCGAATATCATCGGGTAAGTTTGCCTCTAATAGCTGATACCCTTGCTGGAGTTGGCGTCTAACTTGAGCGGGTGCGATCGCTTCGCCTTCGGCTTGTAAATAAGCGGCGATGCGGGTTTCACTCCACTTAAAGGTTAAAGCCATGATGATGATTAACCGCATGAGCGCAGGTAACTGCTCTAATGCTGCCTCCAGGTAACACCATAATGGGGGGGGTGCGGCTTGCAGGCTATAGTGAATAGACTCCACTGGGGGTAACTCCGCTTGATTGATGCAGACGGCTGTCATGTTAATCAGCCAGCTTTGGAAGGTATTAGACTCACTCGCCGCCTCTTTGATGAAATCCATTCCCCGCAATTCATAGAAAATATGACGCCAGGTGAGAGCAAAGAGATAGTCAGCTTGCACAGGCGATCGCGCCGAATGACGAATTAAGGTATAGACAATCGGACTATAGCGGCAAAAAATCGCCGTGAAATACTTTCCCTGTTCCGGATAGCGCTGAAACTGAGTTACCAGTTCGCGATCGCTGTAGTGAAACAGGGATTTGACTAGCGGATGGTTGGATTCAGAAAAATGTGGAATATGCACAGTCTTTAGGTTCTAGCTAGAATTCCGAATGCGCGGCGTTAACGCTCAAGCAGATGCCTCCCCAATGCAGGTGTTCTCCCTTTGGTTAAGGATTTAACGGTGAGTTGCTGACGCCTATCATCCTTAGTATGTATCTTGTACACCCCAAAGGATTAGCATAGCGCGTTGAGCTTAGCTAAAATTAGTAACATCTAGTAACATCTATAGGACATCAGATGGTATTCATCATAAACCTGTAACAGGACAACCGATTCGTCAAACTTAAATCAACTCAACATAGCTTGTCAGAATGATTCTATCAGTTGATATTATTGCCTTTCGACTACCGCTCCTGCCTTTGGGTGCTTTTTTACCGTCTCTGCCATTAGATAGCCTTTTTTCCACCCAAGGCATTATGGTTATGCTATTGGCAGCTTACGCGGTGGCGATGTGGATGTTTCTCACCAGTGCGCCAAAAGTACATACTGTTATGGTGTCTGATTTGGAGGTGGCACGGCAGTTTTACGAAGGCTTGCTGGAATTGTCCGCAGCGGAAGTTCCCTTACATTACTACTACAACTATGAGCAAACCCTAGGTGCAACTGGGATCGATCCCCTCTATCTATCCACCAATACCGGAACCACGAGTGCGACTCAACTCCAAGGAACCGAGGGACTTTGGTATCAGCTTAAAAAAAATACCCAACTCCATGTCATTTCCGGTGCCAGCTATGGGAATAAAAATCGACACCGCCATGTCTGCTTTGATCATGATTGCTTAGAACAAGTGTTGATGCGGGTACAAATGCGACGCCTCAAGTATAAGGTTCGCGCTCAAAAACCGTTTAATTTTTTAGTCAAGGATTTAGAGGGGCGCGTTATTGAAATGGCAGAAGTCTCGAATTAAGGCATGAGGATTATCGCTTAAGCGGTGAAACAATGAAATGGTTTTCATCAAATCCGTGACGATTAGTTTTACTATCGTCACTTTTTTTTTATTAAAGCCGCCGAGAAAACCGCATCCCCTTGTGGGTGCGGATGAAAGGCGGGGCAATCGGAGGTACGGAGATTGCCAAATCACTCTCGTTGCTTCTGGGTTTCAATATAGCGCTTGACCGCATCTTCTGAGATGTGACCAACACTGGTGTACCATCTTCCATCACTCCACATTCCAGACCCCCAAAACCTACGCTTATCAACTCATACAACAAAAATAAGGCACACAAGGAGCTGTATCACCTACTTAGGTTGCAGCATCCAAGTGTGCCTTCTGCTTTGTTACAGACTGTCAGGGATAACGCACTAGAGGCAATTAAAGCCACTAAATTTAAACGAGTCCCCTTGATGAAACCAACATCAGGCTTACGTTACGACAAGCGAACCATGACTTTAAGAGGTCAACAGTTAACACTTAGTTGTATTGTCTGCAAACACATCAAGCGGACGAATCGCAAAAAGTCTCGCTTCTGTTGTAAGAACTGCGGTCATCGAACTCACGCTGACCTTAATGCAGCTAGAAATGTCCGTGATGACTATATTCTCTCTTCTACCCAGAACGGGACGGAAGAGCAGGCGTCAGTCAATGCGCCATATGTTTCGGGCGAGATTAC
Organism: Coleofasciculus sp. D1-CHI-01; assembly: GCF_040218875.1. Classification (NCBI taxonomy): domain Bacteria; kingdom Bacillati; phylum Cyanobacteriota; class Cyanophyceae; order Coleofasciculales; family Coleofasciculaceae; genus Coleofasciculus; species Coleofasciculus sp. D1-CHI-01. The sequence goes on along the minus strand of NZ_JAVJQP010000099.1, from coordinate 14,522 downwards.
TCTCGCCTAGTTACAAGCCCCATCCCCTTGTGGGTGGGGTTGTTGACAGTTGGCATCTCTAGGATATCGGTCAAGAAACCGGGTTTCTTCGGGTGAAGACGAGAAACCCAGTTTATTATAAGGTACTTGTTGTCACAATTGTTGTCAAGAAGCGACATCGCGAAGGGTTAAGCCAGCTACAGGTCAATCTGGACAAAGGTTTCACTGTTTGTAAACAAATGTTACAAGGAATTTATTAAAAAATATTGCCATTGTCTTGAAAGAATTGCTAATGTATGCGTAATGAGTCGATTCTGGTAGAAGCTCATCTAGTCTATAGGAGGCTAATTGTATAAGCACTGCGTTTATCTTGACGGTCAGGTGGTTGGCTGATTTAGCGAATTACCAACCAGATATGTATCGGGACACTCGATCAACAACTCACGCTTCCACATTCACCGAGTTCCACTGGAGACATATCATGATCATGATTCACTCTTTGCAGTTACCGCATGACTGGAGATCATGTTCGACTCACGGGTCAGCTTTTCATAGAACCCGTTAATTTCAAAGATTTGATTACTGTTTCACCACCCGATCACTCGCCAATTCACTCAAAAAATGGCGAAGCGTGAAACAAGTCCTACTCTTCAAAGTTTTAGTGCAACGACAGAGATAATCCGACGTTTTGATTACTTATGTCTCACTTCATGCTGAGGCGGTTAGGAGGAGTTATGTACCCCTGAGCATGAATAATCGGAAAAAACCGAGTGAGACTCAACAAGAGTGAGGTTTTTGCCATGAATATTCAAGGAAAGACGGCTTTGGTTACCGGAGCATCGCGGGGAATTGGTCGCGCGATCGCCCTCGAACTTGCCAAACAAGGAGTTAAGCGCCTAGTCTTAGTCGCACGCGATCGCCAACGTTTAGAAGACGTGGCAACAGAGATTGAAAACTTAGGCGTCGAAGTCGCGATTTTGGCGTTAGATTTAACCCAACTAGTAGACGTCAATGTGGAAATTGCTCGCGCTTGGCGCACTTATGGACCCGTTCACATCTTGGTTAACTGTGCAGGCGTTGCCCATCAAACTCCATTTTTAAACGCGAAACTGCCGAAGATGCAGGAGGAGCTGGCAATTAACTTGATGGGATTATACACGATTACCCGTCTGCTTGCCAAACGAATGGCAGCTCAACGCCAAGGAATCATCATTAACGTCTCCAGTTTAATGGGCAAAGTCGCCGCGCCGACGATGGCGACGTATTCCGCCACCAAGTTTGCGATTTTAGGCTTCACCCAAGCGTTGCGGGGCGAACTGGCTCCCTATAATATCCGGGTGATTGCCTTGCTCCCCTCCCTGACGGATACTGATATGGTGCGGGGTTTACAGCTATTTCGCTGGGTTATGCCAATGACACCTGAACAAGTCGCCAAAGCCCTAGTCACAGGACTGCAAAAAGATTCATCGGAAATCTTGGTGGGATGGCAAAGTCATTTAGCTGTGTGGTGTAGTCGGATTGCGCCGTGGCTGATGGAGAAGGTATTAAAAATGGCAGCGCCTCTATCCCGCACAGGTACATTACCCCCTGTGGTTCCCAGTCATCATTGAGCCAAATTGGACAATTGTGGATAAGGCTTGGGAAGCAAGCCAGTAGGGGTTTGGGAACCAAATAGGGGCTTAGGAACCAAGCCCCTACTCAAAACTACGCCAGACTCCCACTAATACACCCTGTACCTCTACCTTTTCTGTTTCCACTTCTATGGGCGGATAATTAGAATTAGCAGGTTGCAGGGTGATCCTATCCTCTTGCCGATAAAAATGTTTTAATGTTGTACCGTATCCTTCGACTCTAGCAGCGACAATCTGACCATTTTTCAGTTGATCCGGTTCAGGAACGGGTTGCATAATCACTAAATCCCCTTCCCGAATCAAGGCTTCAATCATGCTATCCCCTGTAACCCGGAGGGCAAAATTACCGGGTTGGGTGAATAAACCAGATAAATCAATCCGATCCATGCCATCGATAAAGGGTTCAACCATACCCCCCGCCGCGATCGCACCCAGAACAGGTACTCCTGATGCCGTACTACTGAGAATCCGAATCGTCCGGGCTTTGCCTTCTGTCCAGTCAATGTATCCTTTATTGCGTAAATGTTCGAGCCGACTCTGAATCGGTGCAGGCGATCGCAGGTTCATCGCCCGCATCATTTGCCGGATTGAGGGTGCGTGTTGGGCGGTTTGAATATAATCAACCAGCCAATTATAGAGTTCTTTCTGGGCTTGGGTGAGGGGTTCCATAATCCTACAAATTACACTAGAGTTTGACGGTACAGGTCGCGGGTGCAGATGGCTTAACCATCGTTTTACCTCGTGGGATTCCGACCTCAACGAAGTAGGTCGGAGGGGGATAGAGGTCAAACCACGCCGCTCGATGCGGCAAGGTTTGACAACCCAACTGTTGATACCAGTCCGGTATTTCGTTGCAACAATTGGACTTTTTTGGTGGTAAACCTCCCTATTCGTTTCCATTTAGCGTCACTGACCGAGACTTGAGTTTTAGTGTCACCGGAAACGTAACCGTAGTAAGTGATACCCGCCTTTTCAGCTTTGACATAATCGCCCTTCCTCAACCCGTGACGGGTGAGGGTGCCACCATAATGCCGCCGTTTCCCTCCCTTGCCGGGAATCATTAAATGTAGCTGACGGCGGCAAATTGGAGAGCGACTAATCACTGCAAACTGACATGGTGTTACCGTAATAGACCCTAGGAAGGTACCACTTCTGCCTTTAATCTGGCGATACCGTATAAACCGGGAGGCGGCTAGGCAGATGCCGTCAACGGCATGGGCGGCGGGTGATTCCTCAGCTTTATTCTTAGACTTGGGTAAGCCTAGATACTTTCTTAGGTTTGAGGTGTGCCATCCCTCTTGGGTGTGGACGGTATAGCCTGCTTGTTCTAACTGCTCAATTTGCCAATACTGCCCGACCATTGCCGGACTAAAACCCTTGTCACCTCTAGCTTTAATCACCTCCACGAGGACATGAGTAAACGGGTAAATCTTTGATAACTCCTGGATCACCCGTAGTGCTAACTGCTTATTCGCCCGAATGCTGGGAGGTATTTTATGACCTTTGCGGTTATCGAATCGGCACTCGCGGTGGTTGCGTTGGTCATAAGGAACCTTCCGGTTAATCCGTCGCCCTCGCCGTCCTCGTCGCATCATCGCCCGCCCTTGCATCCGCTTGGTTACGGTTTTAAATGGTAGGTTCAGATGGGCAAGGAATAGGGTGACACTTTTTGACTGGACAGCAATCCCAGTAAACAGCTTTCCCGGATCAATTCCGGCTGCAATATCTTGGGTCTGTTCACCTGACGGTTCCTTGACTAACTGGACTTGAAAGACACCTAAGTCATTGCGTATAACCTTGACCTTGCCTGACTTTAACCACCGTCGAACACGGCTAGCTTTAGCTGGCATTAATGGTTTCCCTTTTGGTGATAAAACTGGAACACGAATCATGGATATAAGCCTCTCGTGTGAGTTATCAGTCCCCTCGACCACCACCAACAAAATGTCCTTTCTTCAAGCGCCTATAACAAGTAGGCTTACAGTTGATCCGAACTGGGGAAGCATTCGGAAGTGTGTATCAGTTGATGGCTAGTGGTCTATTCAACTCTTGCGTCACCAGACTTGTCTCTGGCAATCCCCACGCTCCACGTTAGTAGCGTGGGGTTGCTGAATTATTCAACTAAACGAATACTATTTACTATAAGCCATTAGTAGTACTAATGTCCTATCTGGGTTCAGTTAAATGAGTTTTGTGTAGGGGCGGGTTTCACGATTAACGGTTTTGACCTCACCCAGATGTAAGTAAACCCGCCCTGACTTAAACATAGGTTTTACCCCTGCGCTCCCTCATGGGGATTGGGCGAAGCATTCGCGTCGAAACTTGGGTTAAAAACCGATAGATATGGGCGCGAATGCTTCGCCCCTACGAATGTATTTCCTCCTGTACCCCCGCGCCCCTCTGCTGGCTTAATCCGCGCCTAACAGACTAGCGAGTAACGCTTTCTGGGCGTGCATCCGGTTTTCGGCTTGATCCCATATCCGCGATCGCGAACCTTCCATCACCTCGTCAGTAATCTCTTCGCCTCGGTGGGCGGGCAAACAGTGCAAAACGATCGCATCCTTTGCCGCTAAACTCAAAAGTTGTTCATTAACCTGGTACGGTAAAAAGACTGGAATTCGTGCATCGGCTGACGACTCCTGACCCATACTTGCCCAGACATCGGTATAAATCACATTAGCGCCTTTAACGGCTGAGGCAGGATCATCCGTAATCGTCACTTCACTGTTGACCGCCAGTTGTTTCGCTCGATCTACAATTAAACTATTCGGTTGGTAAGCTGATGGTGTGGCAACTCTGACATTCATCCCCATGAGGGCGCATCCTACCATGAGTGAGTGAGCCACATTATTACCATCTCCCAAGTACACTACCGTCGCACCCGCTAGTGAGCCGAAGCATTCTTGAATCGTCAACAAGTCTGCCAAGACCTGACAAGGGTGTTCTAAGTCAGTCAGGGCGTTGATAATCGGAATCTGAGCATACTCAGCAAAGGTTTCTAGTTCTTTTTGCTCGAAGGTGCGAATTGCCAGGATGTCCAGATACCGATCCAAGACCCGGGCTGTATCTACCACAGGTTCTCCCCTCCCCACCTGGGTGACATTGGGGTTCAAGTCAATCACTTGACCCCCCAGTTGGTACATTGCCACCGAAAAACTGACTCGGGTTCGGGTCGATGCCTTATAAAACAAAAGCCCTAACACCTTATTGCATCGCAGGTTAACCTGACCGGTTTTCAACTGGATAGCTAGATGCAACAGTTCGTGAATTTCATCCGCACTCAGGTCAGCTAAACCTAACACGTCTCGTCCTTGTAATACCGTCATGTTCCTTCTCCGATGACTCAGTGGATCGGCGCTTGCCAGAAAGCACGTTGGCTGAGGTAATCTCACCCAGCACCAATTTTTACCGATGTCAGTCTCCTACGGCTACCCAGGTTTTGGCAAGAAGCACCGTGCTAAAAATTTAGCAGATTTTTATCGGATCAGTTTAATTTTGAGGCGGATGATGTAGAATAATAGTTTTTTTTCGGAAGCGTTGAGAACCGATCGCCAATACCAACTCTCGATCCCCTGTAGATTCTGTGAGTTGGCATTGACTTGATTAAATCGATGCATTTAACCCTCCTAAACTCTAAACCTTATGAAACGCTCCGTCATCCTTCTCTGTGTCGTTGCCATTATTAGTACCAATCTTGGTTTTTTCTATCTGGCATCTGGGTATCTTACTGAAGAATTCTATCCCACTCAGAAACTCCTCTGGCTGGTTTTGAGCTTAGTGAGTCTGAGTTTAATTTTGGCACTCCCGATCGCTTTAGGATTGATTAAGGCTTTTTCTACTGTGCAAGATGATGCCGAAAACCCTCGGTTTGGTGAGGTTCCCACCTCGCTCCCGTTTCCGGATAACCCCAACAGTAAACAATCGGGCGATCGCATCTCCTCAATCATCGCTGCCCAATTCGCCACGAACCAAGCCTTAACCACCAATAAAGATACCAACCCCCCCATTCTCAACCAGCCCGTTAACCAAGAGCCACCCTTTCGCGATCGCCTCCATGAAATCGCTGACGATTTGTCTGATCAAGACCTTGATTTTCTTTCACAGGAGTCAAATGCTAACCCTTCTGCATTGATGGCAAATGTTAAGCCGGTTGTCAATTTTACCGATACCCTTTTCGATTCCTTCAGCTTAAAGCCCAATCCTCCTCAACCTCTCAATCCGTCAGTCGATCTACGCTCCATCACTCAAGACGTGTTAGAGCTTTGTCAACCCTTAATCCGGCAAAAAAATTTACAATTACGCAACTCCATCGCTGCCGATTTCCCCCAATTTAAGGCTGATGCCGATCAATTGCAGCAAATCTTGTATAACTTAATCATTGACATGATTAAGTTTACCGAACAAGGCGCGATCGAGGTTTCAGCCACGATTACCCCTGATCAATTAGAACTGACTATCGCTGATATCGGCATCACTATTCCGGCAGAGCAATTACTAGAGAATGCCTATAGTGCCACCATCCAACAGTACAGCAGTACCGCTGTAGGATTGATCTTAACCCGACGTTTAGTCGAACTCAATGGCGGTCAACTCCGGGTTGAATCAATCGGCAACCAGGGTTCACGTTTTATTTTGACGCTACCCATTTATGACAATCAACCAACCCGATTAGCCGCCTCTGGTAAAAACTCTCTCTCTCTAGTAAAACCCACCAATAAAATAGCTGCCAAATTTAAACTATCTCCTGTTTTTAGCCAATCATTCAAGATTTTAATTGTAGATAATAAATCTGTCAATTGGCAACCCCTGCTCAAGCTATTTTTGTCTTCTCCCAATTACGACGTCAAACGGGTATCTAATGGCAATCAAGCTTTAGCGGAAATCGAAAAAGGCTTTCAGCCGGACTTACTGATTGTGGATGCCGTAATTCCTCCCATGGATGGCTATGAACTTTGTCAAAAAATTCGCACTTTTTTCTCAGCCAGTGAATTGCCAATTATTCTCGTTGACGATAAAGAAAACCAACCGGATTGGCAAAAAATAGGGAACTACCGGATCAATGATTATTGGACGAAGCCGATTAACCCCAATGAGATGATTGCTCGAATTAATCCTTATCTGAAACTGAACCAGATCAATGCCAACTGCGACCGCTTCATCCCGCCTAAATTACTACAGATCTTAGGGTATACCAACCTCGGTGAGGCTCAATTAGGGGATTGCGTTCAACGAGATATGACGATTATGTTTGCCGATATTCGGTCATTTACTACTCTATCTGAGAAAATGTCGCCCCAGGAAAATTTTGATTTCATCAACAATTATTTTAAGAAAGTTGTTCCCACCATCCGTCAGCACAATGGTTTTGTGGATAAGTACATCGGGGATGCAATCATGGCAGTCTTTCCCGAAAAAGCTGAAGAAGCATTAGACGCGGCGATTGAAATGCAAAAACAGATCGCTATCTATAACGGTAAGCAGGAAGAAAACGGAACCCTACCGATTTCAGTGGGTATGGGACTCCATAATGGTAGTCTGATGTTAGGTACCATTGGAGAAGAACAACGGATGGAGGCAACAGTCATTTCTGATGCCGTGAATCTGGCATCTCGCTTGGAAGGATTGACGAAGATTTTTGGCGCGTCGATTATCTTTAGTGAAAAGTTTTTGCTGAGTCTGGATAATCCGTTAAGCTATAATTACCGATTTTTAGGTAAAGTTCCGGTCAAAGGAAGGAAAAAAGCCGTCTCTGTCTTTGAAGCCTTTGATGGTGAACCCCTGACGTCGGTTAACCTGAAAATTAAGCATCGAGGCAAGTTTGAGTTGGGTATTCATCTTTTTTATAGCCGAAAATTTGCCGAAGGATATAAAATATTTAAAACAATTTGTCAAGAAAATAATCAGGATAAAACGGCTCTTTTCTACATGAAGCGTTGCCGCAAGTTCCACAAGCTATGGAGGTGGGGGCAATGGGATGATTTTAATAGCAAGAGATATCAATTTTAGAAGGAAGCTGGGGGAGCTGGGGGAGCTGGGGGAGCAGGGGGAGCAGGGGGAGCTGGGGGAGCAGGGGGAGCTGGGGGAGCTGGGGGAGCTGGGGGAGCAGGGGGAAGTTAACTCAAAATTATATTTTACCTGTTCCCTGTTGCCTGTTGCCTAACAAATAACAAACGACAAATGACAAATGACAAATAACAAATGACAAATAACAAATGACAAATTTAAAATTAGGACTTGCCTTAGTGAATCTGGGATTATCGGTTGCACCTGTGGTGATGGCGACTCCGGTTCAGAGTGCGACGAAAATTTATATTCCCTATGGTCCGTTAGAATTTTCTCTGCCCATTGAGGCACTGGAAATTTACGCCACCGAGGGTAAAATTGAGCCGGAATTGGCGTTTTATGCCAGTTATGTGGAACCGCAACAGTTAGAACGGTTGCGGCAGGTTTTAGTTACCCCCGTCGATGTGAGTCCAGTCGCGATCGCACAGTTTCTTTATTCGCCTCAAGGGGAAGCCATCTTGGAACGGTTGGGGGAAGTTATTCAAACCAAAGCTGGTCAAGAGGGATTTTATGCGATTCGCGCTGCATTAATCAAAGCGGCGGCTAAACCGGAGGGGCTAACCTTATTAAATGTACTGCGGGAGTTTCCCACCTATGGGATACGGATTAACTCTGCCCGGAGTTTTGAGATTATTGAAGAACTATCTCGGTTAAGTCGGCAAACTCAACAAGCGATCGCAGGGGTGAATCAGGAGGCGATGGCGGAAGTTCAAGCCCAGATCGAGTCCCTGTTTCCCCAAATGCTACCCGACTTGTCCGAATTACCTGACTTGCGAGAACCGGGACCCGTTGCTTATTCTCAACAAACCCTGACATTGAGTGATCCCAGTCGCGGACGCCGATTTCCGATGAATTTGTATTTACCGTCGTCTGATACAGCTAGGGATGGGTTAACTCCCCTAATTGTAATTTCCCACGGACTCGGTTCTGATCGGATGACGTTTGAATATTTAGCCGAACATTTAGCGTCTTATGGGTTTGCTGTAGCCCTACCGGAACATCCTGGTAGTAATGCCGAACAATTACAAGCACTGAGTCGAGGACTAGCTAGTGAGGTGACACCGCCGTCAGAATTAATTGACCGTCCCTTGGATATTACCTTTTTGCTAGATCAACTGGAACAGTCCTATGCAGGAGAGTTAGATCTGGATAATGTTGGCGTATTGGGTCAATCCTTTGGCGGTTACACAACCTTGGCGCTGACGGGTGCTGAACTTAATTTTGAGCGATTACAGCAAGTTTGTGGTGATTCAGAGGATTCTTTGAATGTATCGCTGCTGCTGCAATGTCGCGCATTAGAGTTACCTGTGGCGGACTATGACTTTCGTGATCGACGGATTCAAGCCGCGATCGCGATTAACCCCGTGGGTAGTGCTATCTTTGGCAAATCGGAATTTGCTCAAATTCAAATCCCCCTGATGCTGATTTCGGGAAGTAATGATACTGTCGCACCCGCCCTTCCGGAACAGATTCAACCCTTTACCTGGCTAACCACACCGAACAAGTATCTGGTATTGCAGAATAAAGGCACTCACTTTTCTAACCTCGGTATCTCGACAACGGCGGTAGAATTGCCGCCAGAAGTGATGGGTCCTGATCCCGCGATCGGTCGTGCTTATACCCAAGCGTTGAGTGTTGCCTTTTTTCAAGTCTATATCGCGGGTCAATCCGAATACCAGCGTTACCTCAATGCAGCTTATGCACAATTCCTCAGCCAAGACCCCATGCCGTTGAGTTTAGTGGAATCTTTAACCCAAAATCAGCTTTCTGAACAGACGGATGAACCGCAAAACTCCTCACCCTCACCACAGGCACCGTTTTTGATTCCGCTTCCGTAAACTTATGTTTCAGATTTTTGTAGTTTTTAAACAAATGTAAAAGACTCTATCAAGGGGTTGCTTATCTCAGAGAACGTGCTAAATTGAATATAAAGCTAAATAACTTCTGGTGACAGATAAAACAGCTTAGTCTACAAATGTTGAATGAAGTTAGGAGGAAGAAAAAACCTGTCTCATTTAATATCTGTCTCATCAGAAGATAGCAACAAACACCATAACAACAGCAACATTCATCGAGAACGTTGATATTTCCTCAAATAGAATCTAGGAAGCTGTGTAACTGAATAATTGATTTATCAGTACCACTTCAAGTTTCATTGCCCAAAGGAGGAAGTCACTCAATCAGTATTGCTTGAATGTTGTTGTTTGTTTTGAACACTGATTGCACGGATTTTGTCGAACTGGTAGGGGTGGGGTGGGAGAGGTTAGTCGCACTGATTTCACAGAGGTGTTGGTGGTGAGGGGGCAAAGGATGATTAAATTGTCGAGGAGATGGTTTAGTTGTCTGTGACATCTGTGTCATCCACTATTGAGTCTTCTTTTAAATGTCATTGCCATCTGTGTAATCTGTGTTGACGAATGCAAGGATTTTTGAATTTAAACAAATCAGCTGGATTCACGTCTCATGACTGTGTAGCAAAAGTGCGGCGTTTGCTGCGCCTGAAGCGAGTTGGGCATGGGGGAACCTTAGATCCAATGGCTACGGGGGTTTTGCCGATCGCACTGGGTAGAGCGACCCGATTGTTACAGTATATGACCTCAGAGAAGGCATATCGGGCGACGATTCGGTTGGGAGTGAAGACAACAACCGATGATTTAGAGGGAGATATTGTGGCGACGGCTTCTGCTTCTGGGTTAACGCTGGAGACAATTGTGCCTTTCCTGCACCAGTTTCAGGGAAAAATTGAGCAAATTCCCCCGATGTACAGTGCGGTTCAGGTTCAGGGAAAACGGCTGTATGAGTTAGCGCGGGCGGGTAAAACGGCGGAAATTCCCAGGCGACAGGTTGAAGTGTATCAGATCGAGGTATTAGAGTGGCGTCCGGGGGAATTGGCAGAATTGGATGTGGCGATTGCCTGTGGTGCGGGAACCTATATTCGCTCCATTGCTCGTGATTTGGGAGAGGTTCTCAATACTGGTGGAACGTTAGCGTCTCTGATTCGTACCCAAAGCAGTGGATTTACGTTAGAGAATAGCTTGAGTTTAGAGGAATTGGCAGCACAGGTACAAGCCGAAACCTTTACTCCAATTCCACCCGAAGCCGCGTTAGAGCATTTAGCCAAGGTGACGTTATCGCCAGATAATGCTCGTCGTTGGTGCCAGGGTCAGCGTATAAAGGTAGAGGGTAGGGAGCAGCAGATAGAAGGAGATGATAACGGTATCGATAAACAGAATATCAATCAAGATACTTCGACTGATTCTGTTGCTAATATCCGGCGAGTTTACCATGAAGATGGGACATTTCTGGGTATTACTCAGGTGATTGAATTAGAAGGTGAGATAGGGTTTGCCCCTAAGATGGTTCTGGTGTAAGCAACCCAAGTTAGATACCCATTCCCTATTCCCTATTCCCTAAATTAGTAATGGGCAAGCTTTTCCAGGTCATCAGTTTTCACAAATCATTTAGACTCACATCGGTTTAATTCAGATGGACAAGAAACCGGATCGCGGGAATCTGCGATCACAGTATTGACTAAGTTTTTTTGTCTTGACTGAGTTAATTCAGGCATGACATAATATATAGTTAAAATTATGGACAATATTCAAGTATGACTACTCTCAACCAGACGAATCCATCTGACCCGTCTGAGGCAGGAGAAACAGGTTCACCCTTATCGAGGTTGCCGATTCCCTGGCTCAAGATTGGACAATACCTGTTCCTGGCTGCATTGATTTGTACAAGTATCATTAGCTTGGTTGTTGAGAACAAAGCAATTCTTGTTATCTGGATAGCTGTTTTTGTCTCATTTTTGGTGTTTCTTGTCTTGCTCGATAGACAGCTAGCTCAAGCAGCAAGTCGTCAAATGCAGCTTGAAGTTGCCAAACGAGCGGAAATTTATCAATATCTCGTTGATGAACAGCAACAACCGGGCAGCAATCCGATCACGGTAGCCAGAGAAAATGCTTTGCAGTATTGCCAAGAACTGATTGAGGACTATAAAAAAAGCCGCCAGACGTCCCGGAATATCTACTATACATTCCAAATGGCAACGATTGTCTTTTCCGGGATTACTCCAATTTTGGTGTTGGTTGATAAGTTAGATATTGGTGTGGTTTGGTTTAAGTGGTTACCGGTTATCTTTCCTGCGGTCGCTTCTATTGTTGCCAGTGTGGTAACGTCATTTCCTTTTCAAGAAAATTGGATTTCGGCAAATACGGCAGTTGAATTGTTAGAAGCAGAACGAGAAAAATTTATCTTGGGAGTGACTCAGGCGTATCGGTGCTATGATATAGCTGATGAATCTCAACGTAAGAAAAAGCTGAAACAGGCAATTGAGAATTTTATTAATCAGGTGAATACGATCCATCTGAAGCAGGTGCAAGAAGCCTCAAAAACTCTGCAACAGCAAGAGGAAAAAGAAACCTATAAATCAGCGGAATAAAACAGGTAAACTGCCCAGATTTCCAACTCATAAGCCAAATCGGTGGATTAGAGGCTTGACGGATAGCATTAATCCTGATCGTGACAGCCGATTTACAGCAGTTTTCAAGTTAGTAGACTACAGACGATGATTGCGCCCAAAAGCAAGTCGATGGGATTTTGTATTCCATAAACGTGAAAAGCGCTGTAAATCTGGCAATAAACGAGGACAACGAACGGAATTGACGATGGGGAATAACGGGGGGAAGTTGGCCCGTTTTACTTTGGTCATTGACGGCGGCGGCGATAAAAACCCAGAGAGTTGAGTTAGCTAAGAAAGCGATTGAAACGGCGGAAGAATACTTACTGGATGATGAGTGGCCCGAATATTATGATGGAGACATGGGTGAAACCATTGGTCGAGAGGCGCGGCTGTATCAAACGTGGACAATTGCAGGGTATTTAGTCGCTAACTATCTGATTCAAAATCCGGAGCATTTGAATTTAATGAGTTTTAATGATAATCCCCAAGTTGGGATTAGGGCGGGTTTCGTTGTTTGGTTTGAGGTGGGTTTCCTGATTTAATTCCTAAACCCGCCCCTACATCTTTACGCCAACTTGCTAGTTTGTAGTTGCGCTTCAGCGCCATCAACGCTGGTATTACCCACTACAAATCCTTAAGTTAGTGACATCCAGTTTAAGGTTCAGTGTATTCACAAAAAGTATTCAGTCCAATTTTGACAATATACAAGACAATAATTGTTGCGATCGCAGGATCAATGGGTAATCCCTGTGATCATTTTGATTCTATATCATACCTCAATCGATACTCACATTAAATAATGTAGTATCTTCACGGGTACTCCAATAATCCTTACCGTGGCTCTGCCTCAGTTGCTCGTCTAACGATTGAATCACCTGATTCAAAGACATTTGTTTGTAATAGCGGAAATTCTCGATAAATATTTTGTCATCTAAACTGAGTTGACTATAGCTTTGATCTAATAAAGCGTAATATCTGGCGGTAGCAGCTTGGAGTAATTGTTGGTAGGTATCTTCAGGCATAAGTCTAGAGGGGTAGACAAACTAATAGTGAAAGGTTAACACTGAGTCAGGGCGGGTTTTGCACAAACGTTACCATCAATAGCTAAAAGCAAGTCCCTAAACCATTGGTGTCAACTTAAGGTCGAAAACCAATGCTGGTAAGGTTTTCAGCTATGTCTATCTACGGCTCAAAATTTCCCCCTCATCCCCTAACCCCGGCGTGGGAGAGGGGCTGGGGGTGAGGGGTTGAGCTTAAGTTGACACGGATGATCCCTAAACCCGCCCCTACAAAAATCTTCCCTCTATGCTGAGGTATTATTCATGAAACTCAACATTCTGACTATTCTCTTACTTCTAACGCCCTTTTGGTCAGCCACTCCTCTAAACGCGGAAAATCCTGACCATCTGAAACAGTTACAAGACACGGGCGAATGTTCTACCTGTGACTTAACCAATGCCGATTTGAGTAATACTAACCTGAGTCAAAGTATCTTGACTTATGCCGACTTGAGTCAAGCCAACCTTACCCAAGCGACTCTCAGTGATGCTAATCTCAAATATGCTGACCTGATTAATGCTAACCTCAGCAACGCTGACTTAAAAAATGCTGATCTAACTCGCGCCTTTCTCGGTGGTGCAGATCTCACGGCTGCGGATCTCAGAGAAGCTAACTTCAAAGCGGCTAACCTAAGTAATGCTATTCTCATTGGTGCTAACTTAACCCAAACGCTGTTAAGTTTAGCCAACTTGAGTGAAGCCAATTTGTCTCAATCGATTCTTACTCTAGCGGAACTCAGAGGCGCTGATCTCAGACGTGCCAATCTAGATAAAGCTAGACTCAATGGTGCTAATCTGAAAGCCGCTAATCTTAGAGAAGCGAACCTGAGTAATGCCAGACTTAATAACGCGAATTTAAATGGTGCTTACCTCAGAGGTGCTGATTTAAGGAATAGCTTCTTAACCAACGCTGATTTGCGCGAAGCGAACCTCTGGGAGGTTGACCTGAGTCGTGCTAATTTACAAGATGCTGATTTAACTGGTGCAGTATTTTGTAATACTACGCTACCCGATCGAACAATTTCTAACCGCGATTGTCCCTAACTTGCCAATTTTCGGTTGATTGAATCGATCTTCATCAAAGCTTCACATAACTGGGATTGTCTTTTACACAAACTTTACAAGCATATTGCAACGACTAGAGTATATTTATCCCACACTCCGCACTTCAAAATGTAACATAACCTGTTACAGGAACGTCTCCGAGAACACTAAGCATAAATACTCACTTTACTGAGGGTTGATACATTGAGATAATTAGTCAGTTACCTGTGACTATTTAAAAGAGAGATTAACCTTGTCTAAATCAACAATGATAGAAGTCAAAAA
>NZ_JAVJQP010000097.1:0-27016 GCF_040218875.1 Coleofasciculus sp. D1-CHI-01 | reverse complement strand
TGAGGCATTTGGACCGAAAATGATTCCAGCCGGATTCATTAAATATAAGTTAGGATTGCCGCCTGTGACCTGAATTAACCCGTTAATCACAGAGGCGTCACCACCGACGACGCGACTGAGGATATTATTTAAATCTGGATTAGCTAAAAAGTTGGCGACTTCTTCGGGATTTAAGCCAAACTGCCCGAAACTGTGGAAGAGGTTTTTGCCATCAGAAGACAGACTCCCACCGGAAATGTCGATGCGGTTCCCATCCGGTGTGACGATTGTGCCTGTACCGTCTGCTGGAGTTATTGATTGTGCCAATACCGGAGAATCAACCACCAGTGAAGCGATACCCAAAAGTATACCTTGGCACAGAGACAGCCAGACGGATAAACAACGCCAGCACAATCGAGCTGATTTCATTGGTTCAACACCCTGTAATCGCTATGCTTGATAGTTTCGCTTATTCTTAATGTTTTTGGGTTTTCTTTTAATAAAATTAAACAATAAGCTGTTCGGCATTTAAACCTTAATATCAATAATGGCGCAATCCTTGCCGTAGTGCGTTAAGCGAAGCCATGCCGCAGGCTTTGCATCTTGCTCGCTACATCAAGCATCTTGCTCGCTACTAATACCCAATTTAAACGCATGACAGCTTATTTAGTTTTGATTCATTGTGCTATTCGACTAGCAGGATGAATCAATTATGATAAAACCTTCCAACTCTTATAGAGTTGCACAGAGTAAGTAAAACGTTCATGGTGAACTGTTAAAAAATCAAATTATGACCATCAAACATTATTTTTCAGGACTTACGCAGACACACTACTGATGGGGGTAAAGGTGCGTTACTGGCGTGGCACACCTTAATTGGTGGATTAGATTCAGCTTGTAGTAAGGGCTTCAGCCCTCTCTAGCTATGGGGCGCGAGATAAAGTTCTCACTACAAACAAAGCCCTATTTTAGTTGGGTCACGCCACTACGAATAGAGGCTTGGCGTAAATCCGATTTTTATAAACCCTTAACCATTCTAATTTTCAGCTATGGGATTTCTGCTCACCCGGCTATGGGAGAAGGGCGGGTTTAGTCAAGTTATCAGTTTGGTGCTTCCATGTTATCTGTAAAACCCGCCCCTACACCCCCCGCTCTAAGATCTCTTCACCTTACGTTGACACCAATGACCGACGTGCGCCCAGAAAATCGGCAAAATCTATCAGATTTGTTTTGTAGTGAGGGAACTTTAGCCAACTCCGTCTAGGCGTTTAAGCACGCTTTGTGCTTACTACAAACTTGCTTCTTCTAAGGATTGCGTCGCCGAAATTCAGCAGGGGTTAAACGGAGGGGTTGTTCTGGGTTCCAAATGCCATATCCCATAATCCTGGCGTATTCCTGAGCGCGGATTAGGCGGTCATTATATTTATTATTAGGCGATCGCGGTGTCGCTAAAACATATCCTTCTTTAATCAGTTGTTCGTTGATCATGACTCCATCATGCCAAACGTAGGCTAACCAACGACCAAAACTGTCTTTAGTTTGCACATCAGGTTCTAAGAAAACCGATTGGAGTACCAGTTGTTGACCCCTGGTTTCACCAATAAGTTGTTCAATCCGAGTTTTGGCTGCGTTTCCCCAAGGCTGTTGTCTCAAGTCGGGTGCTTCTATACCAATTAACCGTACCCGAACAATTAAGGCGGGTTGTTGAGTGGTATCTAATACCTCGATGGTTTGTCCACTGACGACTTGTTGGACTTGTACAGGGATACCAGGAGTAACTTGTTTAGATTGACATCCCCCCAGTAAAAGGAGAAAGCTAAAGCTAATCAGGAGGGCGATGAGGCGGCTGGGATAAGCTGTACTGCTGTTCACGTTAACCGTGTGGCGTTTTGATCCCCCCCAGCCCCCCTTAAAAAGGGGGGAGTGGCTGAAATAGAGGGAGCGACTGTGCTGTTTAATCCTCATCTAAGGGTAATCCAAACCGAATCTTGCCTTTACCAAAATAGCGCCCAAACTGGAGTTCGTAGACTTCATCCTCATCCTGGGTTTCGACTTCTATGTCAGAACGGGGATACCCCACACATAACAGTGCGTACCCTTTTTCGCGCAGCGCTGGAGACAGTCCCATGGCTTCCGGTTGATGGATTTCACCGGAGATGACACGCACCGCACAGGTGGTGCAAGCGCCATTGCGACAAGAAAATGGCAGTTCTACCCCTTGGTCTTCTGCGGCTTGGAGGATGTAGCGATCGCTTGGAACTTCTAGGGTATGTTGGGTGTTGGTTTGGCGATGGTGAATTGTAATTTTATAGAATCGAGTCATCCTTTTCGTGTATAATTACAGATTGTGTGCTAAGTTTGATACTGTTAAGTCTCGCACACATCATAATAAACCCCCTGGAGAGGTGGCCGAGCGGTTTAAGGCGCAGCACTGGAAATGCTGTTTAGGGGAAACTCTAACGAGGGTTCGAATCCCTCCCTCTCCGTTCAAAAGAGAGTAAAATTAGTCAAGCCATCTCAATCTGAGGTGTCGGGTGTAACTGGAACAGTCCGAGGTCTCTGAGTGGCGATGCGGATAGAAAGCAGGTAAAGCCCCCCCGCGATCAGCACAGCAAAGATTAGTAGCAGGACTCTCACCCAAGTCTTTTGATGCCAATTTTTCGGCTCTGGCTCATGCATTAGTTTTTTGCCACCCCTGATTGGCGTATTGCTTCAGATAAACTAATTGTAGCGAGACAGGTGAATCATCCCCCTACAGGGGATGCTACCCTAAAGGTAACTGGCGAGTCTCAATTCCTAACCTCGGAAGAGACCCAGTTAATGTTCCATCAATTGATAGGATAGTCTTGTGGTTGCCACTCCTGAAAAAGTCCAATCAATACCCACATCTAACCCAGAAGGCGGCGATCGCGTTGCCGTTTTACTCATGGGTTATGGGGAAGTCGAAAGTTACGAAGACTTTGCCAACTATAATGAGCAAGCCTTAAACTTATTAACCGCTAAGTTTGCGCCTGTACCCACCTGGGTGTATCCGCCCTTAGCCAAACTGTTAGCCGTTTTTGATTTCCATGAGTGGGGACATCAGCACAATAACTTCATCTCCCCCCACAACCAAATTTTTGAGCAGCAACGGGCGGGAATTGAACACCACCTGCAAGAACAATGGGGCGATCGCGTGCAAGTCTTTAAGGCGTTTAACTTCTGCGCTCCGTTTTTACCCGAACAGGTACTGGAGCAGATTAAAGCCCAAGGCTTTGATAAACTGCTAATCTATCCCCTCCTCGTCGTTGATTCTATCTTCACCAGTGGTATTGCTGTTGAACAGGTGAATAATGCCTTAGTCAAGTTGACGGAGGGCGACGAACATTGGCTCTCTGGACAACGATATATCCCCTCCTTTTACAACGAACCCGCCTACATTGACTTGATGGCGCAGATGGTGGAGGAAAAAATCGCGGCTGATTTAGCCTCCGCTTACTTACCCTCTCAAATTGGCATTGTCCTGATGAACCATGGTTGTCCCCATGAGGCAAAGGGATTTACCTCCGGCATCATGGAAAGTGAGGCGTTGTATGAACGGGTACGGGAAAAGCTAATTTATAAGTATCCTTTAATTTCAGTGGGTTGGCTGAATCACCAAACCCCTTTGATTAAGTGGACACAGCCCAATACCGAGTTAGCGGCGAAGAATCTGATTGATTTAGGGGCAAAAGCGCTCGTATTTATGCCGATTGGCTTTGCTACAGAAAATCATGAAACCTTGCTGGATGTTCATCACATCATTCACGCTTTAGAGCATCGTAACTCTGATGTCGCTTATGTGCAGATGCCCTGTGTTAATGATCATCCTGACTTTTTAGCCATGGTGGCAGATTGGGCAAATCCTCAGATTGAAGCGCTTTTAGCCGAAACTGCGATCGCGGTTAATCCGGAAATGGCTTCCAGTCATCATCATCATCATCATCACCACCACGATCACTAAACCTAAGATCAATAGCACTGACTTAACCTGGGTTTGTAGTAGGCACGAAGCGTGCCAGAAGCGCTAAAGCGCTGACTACAAACGACTAAAGTCAGTGCCATTCAACCTAAGATCTCTGACTTCTTCAAGAAGTCGGGGATCTGATTAACAGAGTTAGCCTTCCTTAACCTCCCATCGAAACAGTCGGGGAAGCTGTGCCAAATCTAAGAGATAGTTACCTGTCCAGACAACAATTTCGACAATTAACAGAGTCCTTACCCACATCAATTCGCTATCCGAATTCAGGATAGTCAGTCCTTCATATAATTGCCAGAGGCGATAAGGCAGATATAAGTAAGGAACCATTACCCAAACAACCGATTGAAACTGTTTTAATGTGATTATCTCCGATAAAATTTGTAATCCTAGCATCAAAAAATAGGAGGCAAGTACAGTTAACACCGTAGAATGGTTCCACCAGACGCCCCAGAGAAGCATAACGACTAGGGGAACTAAGACTCCGATAACCTGAACTGTGCCAAACCAAATTTTGAACCATCCGGGTAAGGGTTCAGGAATAGTGAACGGTTTAGCCTTCCGCCACGCCCAGCCGACAATTGCGGTAAATCCAGTGGCAAGGATAAAGAAACCGAGGTTCTCTAAAATTAGGTATAAATTTGTATTGACAGAAGTCATATAATTGTGACCCGTAATCGCTTAATTGTCAGGTAAATCGCTTTTGAAACAATTCTATTGATGATTTGTCATTTTCTCATAGGTTCTCCTAGTTCTGGCAAGTCTACCCTAGCTGCCAAACTGACTCAAGTTGAATCCAAAGCGGTGATTGTGTCCACGGATGCTATCCGGGCGCAGCTATTTGGGGATGAGAACATCCAAGGGGATTGGTCATTGATTGAAACGCAAGTGTTACAGCAAATTCATCGATCTATTGCCGATGGAAACCCGGTGATTTACGATGCAACCAATGCCAAACCCGAATGGCGGCGATCGCTGTTGCCTAAGATATCCGGTGAAACCGTGCGCTGGCTAGCTTGGTATCTTACCACTCCCCTAGAAACCTGCCAAACTTGGAACCGACAGCGCCAACGTCAAGTCCCTGATCAGGTGATTGAGGATTTTTATCGCGCATTGCGAGATCATCCGCCTCAAACCAACGAGGGATTTTTAGCGGTGAATTCGGTTAATCTAGCGGATACAGAATCGGATATCTGGCAAATGTTCAACCAATCAATCGGTAGAGACGCGCCATGGCGCGTCTCTACTTGTAATCTTAAAGATAGGCAGGATTGAAGGGATTCATCGATTAGGATGACTGACGAACGTAAGGCTGACGTACCATCGGCTGATTCTCAGCAGGTGCACAAACCGACAGAAGAGACAACTCCAGAGTCGGTTGATAACTCCTGGACGAACCGCATGGCTGGACTCTGGACTACAGCAAGCGATCGCTTGCAGAAACTCCTTCCCACCGAACAAGTGACACAAACGGTGATTGACTGGTTTAGTGTTAATGAGGCGCAAGTCGCTGAGATTTTGGCGTCGGTACGGAAAGAACTCCCCACAACCCAAGCGCTGCTGATTGGTAAGCCTCAATCAGGGAAAAGTTCCATTGTGCGGGGATTGACTGGGGTTTCAGCGGAGATTGTGGGTCAGGGATTTCGTCCCCATACGCAATATACTGAGCGTTATGCCTATCCCTCAAATGACCTACCCTTGCTGATTTTTACCGATACTGTGGGTTTGGGTGATGTTAACCAAGAAACGCCGATCATTATTCAAGAATTGGCGGGTGAATTGCAACAGGATACTCATCGTGCCAGAATCCTGATTTTGACGGTGAAAATTAATGACTTTGCCACAGATACGCTGCGACAGGTGGCTGAACAGTTACAGGAGAAATATCCAGAGATTCCCTGTCTGCTGGCTGTAACTTGTTTACATGAACTTTATCCAACTGATATTACTGATCATCCGGCTTATCCGCCAGACTATGAAGAGTTGAATCGCGCCTTTGAGGGGATTCAGGACACTTTTAAGGGACTTTATAATCGGGCGGTTATGATTGATTTTACCCTAGAAGAAGATGAGTATAATCCCGTATTTTATGGCTTAGAGGCACTCAGCGATGCTTTAGCTGAGTTATTACCAGAAGCCGAATCCAGGGCGATTTCGCAATTATTGGCACAGGGAGACGCAGGTCAGCAACTGGGGAATCTCTATCGGGATGTCGGGCGACGTTATATTTTGTCATTTTCGATTATGGCAGCAACGTTGGCGGCGGTACCGTTACCTTTTGCCACAATGCCCGTTTTAACGGCGCTACAAGTCTCGCTGGTTGGGTTGTTGGGGAAATTATATGGACAGACGCTGACGCCTTCTCAAGCTGGTGGAGTCGTGAGTGCGATCGCGGGAGGATTTGTGGCGCAAGCTGTGGGACGAGAGTTAATCAAATTTTTACCCGGTTTGGGAAGTGCGATCGCGGCGTCTTGGGCGGCGGCGTATACCTGGGCGTTGGGTGAGGGGGCTTGTGTTTATTTTGGGGATTTAATGGGTGGGAAAAAACCCGATCCTCAGAAGATTCAATCGGTTATGCAAGAAGCATTTGAGTCGGCGAAAGAACGGTTTAAGGGTATAAAGTAAACCTGAAAACCAGCCCGGAGTTCAAACGCCGGGCTAATAGCCCAAGTCCATTTTAATGGACTAACATTCTTATCCAGTCGTCTTTGACTAATTGACACTCCCCGGTCTGACATCTTAACACCTGAGGAACAGGCAACATTAATTGAGATCTCCGACCAAATTGAACAAGCCAATGCTCGTCGAATTCAGTATTTAATTGAACTGGCAAGTTTGCGAAACACCTTTACCTAAAAAGGGGGTAGTTAAATAAAAATTTAGTTACTGTTTTTGAGCGCATTTTTGAGCAAGGATGCGCCATACTGTTGTAAGAATTCATTGGCTTTATAGATGCCACCTGTAACTTTTAACGGAGTTGGATTCTCTGTTTTTCGTAACTTTTCTGAGGGATAAGCAATAGGGTAGGAAAGTTGAGTGATATTATTATTGCCTTGGTAAGGACGAGTAATCATATACCACCATTGCCCTTTTTTGATTTCCCGATGTAGAACGTAGCAACCCGGATGCCATTGATACCCTTGCTCTTGCCCTAGCCAGACACCACGCACATCAACAGGGTCATAAACTTCAAAAACAGGTTCATTCTTCTTCTGTTGGGGTGTTTGGAGTCTCTGTTCCTTCTGTTGCTTTTCTGTAATTTGGGTAGGCTTGTTTGTAGAAGTCATCGGCTTCTTGTTCCCCCTCTCGGTGTGCTGCTTCTCGAATTTTAGGATCAGAATCGGATACTCGTTTCCACCAAGAACGTTTGTCTGAATTCATTGTTTTTTACTGTTAATTACCAATGCTATCACACCAGATGCGATCGCACGGTGCTAAATAGGGTTTTGTCGTCTGGCTTCAGGTGAATAAGTCGGATGTCGAAGGTGCATTCGTCTTGCAGTTGCTGGATCAGGCGTTGTTGCAAATACCCATAGTTACAACGCGCCAACATCAGGCAAAACTGTCCCTGACAGGTTTCCATACTCACACGTTCGGAACTTAATGCATTTGAAAATATATTACCCCCTGACGGCACAGCCCAAGACGTGATCGCGCTTCTCAAAGACCATAATGGTGATATTGAGGTAAATTTGAGGTTAATATAAGCACGCATTGAGTATATTGTCCATATACCTAAGATTACAAATTGTGACTTTAGACCAATGCTACAATCTTTACTGATTAAGGCTTTCCGCTAATTTACTAAGTCCACCTATGAGCTGTGCCACGCCACTAGATTTACCTAAGTTTTGCGTAGCGCATTCACTCGGATCTGTTCTCCAACCTCGTGCTAACGGGCTCAACAGGCGCTAAACGGCAATGTCATCTAACAATTTAGACCACTACTACAGAATACTGGGACTAGAACCCGGAGCCTCCCTAGAAGACGTGAACCAAGCCTACAAAGACTTGGCATTTATTTGGCACCCAGATCGTGTCCCCGAGGACAATCAGCGCTTGCGCCAGAAAGCTGAAGCCAAACTCAAGGAAATTAACCAAGCGCGAGACGAACTGCGATCGCAAAAACCCAAAACGCCCAAACCCCCATCCCCACCGCCGCGCAAATCGGCTTCCAATACCTATTATTATCGTGCGCGATCGCCCCGACGAGAACCCCCTCAATCGCGGCGTTACTATCAATCCAGAGAACCGCAGCAACCGCCCTCCTCATCCAGGAACTACTACCAACCCAGAGAACCGCAGCAACCGCCCTCCTCATCCAGGAACTACTACCAACCCAGAACGCGATCGCAATCCCAGCGCCCGCGATCGCAGCCTGATCTCAGTGGCGCTAATTTTCAGGGGGTTGATCTCAAAGAAAAAGACCTATCTGGACGTAATCTTAGTAATGCCAATCTCAGTCAAGCTAACCTGACGGATGCTTTTTTACATAATGTTAATCTCAGTGGCGCGAATTTAGAAGGAGCAAATCTGTTTCGCGCTAACTTATTTCAAGCCTGTTTAGTTCAGGCAAATTTACGGGATGCGAATTTAATTGGTGCGGATTTAAGTGGTGCGGATTTGACTGGTGCGGATTTGCGTGGCGCTAAGGTAGGAACAGCAGACCGAGTGTTGGTTAAATTAACGGGAGCTATTTTATCGGGCGCTATTTTACCCGATGGTAGAATTCATCAATAATACTTTTAAGGCACTAAAGTGCCTACTACAAACAATTTCAACATACGAATGTATGACTTTTGCAAACCAGGGTTTACTATGACTAAGGCATCATCACCAACATCTAGAGGCGTTAACCGACGCGGGGAAACGGATTGGCGACTTTTCCTGAGATTGGTTCCTTACGCGCTGACTAAAAAACGCCTACTGATCACAGCGATTATTTTACTCGTTCCCGTATCCATTCTGGGCGCTATTCAACCCTTAATTATTGGGCAAGCGGTTTCCTTGATTCGTCAAGAAGAAACCTGGTGGTTTCTGGATAATCGTTCTTTATCAGAAGGCATTAATATTCTGGCAACTCTGTTGTTACTGAGTATCATTATCCGATTAACCTGTAGCGTTTTCCAGAAATTCCTGGAAGAAAACTTAGGTCAGCAAATTACCGCCGGGATTCGCAATGATTTATTTGACCATATTACCTCCTTGGCGGTGCGATTTTTTGACCGAACTCCGGTGGGAAAACTGATTACCCGGATCACCAGCGATGTGGAAGCATTAGGATTAGTCTTTTCCAGTGGTGCCATTGGCATTCTCAATGATATTTTCTCTATGCTGGTTATTGCTATTTTCATGTTTTCCCTACAATGGCAATTGGCGTTAATTCTGATCTTAATGCTATTTCCGGTTACCGGGTTAATTGTCTACTTCCAGCGGCAATATCGGAAAGCGAATTATACAGCCAGAGAAGAACTCTCCACACTCAACTCAATGTTGCAAGAAAATATCGCTGGGATTAATATTGTCCAGCTATTTCGCCGGGAACAAGTGAATGCTGAAATGTTTCGGGCGGTGAATCAGCGCTATGTCGCAGAAGTTGATAAAACCATTTTTCACGATTCTGCTGTGTCTGCCACATTAGAGTGGATATCTTTAGTCGCGATCGCGGCGGTATTATGGTTAGGAGGCTGGTTAATTCTGCAAGATAATCTCAGTTTTGGTGTCTTATCTGCCTTTATTCTCTACGCCCAGCGTTTATTTAATCCCTTGCGTCAGTTTGCTGACAAGTTTACCATGTTCCAAGCTGGATTCACTGCACTTGAACGGGTGAGTGATATTATGCATGAGCCGATTGAAATTCGTGATCCAGAGTTATCCCAGGCGGCGTTAGTTTCAGAACAGCAGAAAACCAATGGTAAGGGACAAATAGCGGCGCATCGAGGTGAAATTCGCTTTGAACATGTCTGGTTTGCTTATAAAGATGATGACTATGTTCTCAAAGATTTAAACTTTACCATTCGCCCCGGAGAAAAAGTGGCGTTAGTGGGTCCGACGGGTGCGGGAAAGAGTTCGATTATTCGCTTGCTGTGTCGCCTCTATGAAGCGACAAAGGGACGTATTTTAGTGGATGGGATTGATATTCGGGATTTGCCCCAAGCTGAATTACGGCGTCAGATAGTGGTTATTTTGCAAGAGGGATTTTTATTCGCTGGGGATGTTAAAAGTAATATTACCTTGGGCGAAGACTACTCGATTGAACAAGTGAAAGCGGCGGCGGAAGCCACAAATGTTGGACAATTTATCGAAGAACTTCCTCAAAGTTACGATACTCAACTTCGGGAGAGAGGAACCAATCTTTCTGGGGGTCAAAAGCAGTTATTAGCATTTGCCCGGGCGGCAATTCGTGATCCGCAAATTTTGGTGTTAGATGAAGCGACGGCAAGTTTAGATGTGGGCACCGAAGCGTTGATTCAACAAGCCGTTGATCATTTATTGGAAAAACGCACGGCAATTATTATCGCCCACCGTCTCTCAACCATTCGCAATGTAGACCGAATTTTGGTGCTTAAGCGGGGTGAGTTGGTGGAATCTGGTTCTCATGAACAACTGTTGCAACAGGAGGGTTTGTATGCTGCTTTGTATAAGTTGCAGATGTTGGGAAGTTAGGGTATTTGTTATTTGTCTTATGTCATTTGTCTCAAATCTAAACGACAAGAGGGCGGGTTTTGTTGATAAGTTATCGGTATACCCATCAATTAAACGGCTAAACCCGCCCCTACAATTTGACAAGGATGACTAAGTATGTATAAAACACTAAAAAAAATAGGTGCGATCGCGTCGATTACCCTCCTGACTTTAGCCCTAGGATGTTCTCCGTCAGAACAAAATCCTGAGACGATTGAAAGTCGCGATCGCACGTCTGGGGAAACAACTGAATCTCCTGCAACCAAGCCCATTTCAGCACCAACCCATTCGGTAGGTGAGGTCATTTCCATCAGTCAAAACAATCTCAATCTCCAATTTACTGTTAACAGCACCAGGGTGCATCCCGGAAAAGGCGTGATTCAACCGAATAAAGGAAATCAGTGGGTAGTCGTGGATACAACCATTGTCAATCAAGGACAACAACCACAAACCTTTTCCGTGGTTTCCTTTGAACTTATCAATGGAAACAATAATACTTATCAAGTGGCGCTTTTAGCCAGTGCATTGGAGGATATTGAAACACCGACAGGTGAAATTAGTCCCGGCGATCAACGACAGGGACAACTTGTGTTTGAAGTTCCCGAAGATACGACTAATTTGAAGCTGTTATTTCAGCCGAATCCGATTGAGTGTGAAGAACAATCAACAGCAGCCAAGGGATTAGATTGTCAACCCATTGTTGTTAAACTATAACCAATCACCCATCACCAATCAACCCCATGGAAACCGCCAATCCGATATTCCGTCATCAAATCTCTGCTGATGTAATTGCCTTAGACAAACAGGGACGAGTTATTCTAGTTGCTGATGTCAGAGGTAGCCGTGTGGTTAAGCTTACCCTCTCTCAATTTACGTCCTACCTAAAAGCCACGCAAACCGTCGTTCCCTTCGCGATGCTAGTTGACCCCGAAACGATTCAAATTGTTCAATGGGATGGCGTCAATTGGTCTGAGGCTATCTGTTCCCTAAAGACGACGGATGTGGTAAAACCATATATCAGAGACTTTGATAGCTATAAGCGTGACTATCAGCATCAACAAATAACTGGAGGTTACTTAGAAATATTACTTTTAGCATGGCTGGACGATTTAGCGTTCCACTGGAAGTTAGAAACACCGCCAGCATCAAAAGAATTAGCAGCCATTGGTTTATTAGAACGACTAGACGAGGGTAGCACCAAACGTGAGGTAGAAATTTCAGGTGATACTATACTTAGAGACGAACTTTCTCATGAGTATTTGTACTGGGCGTGATTTATTAGCGACTACATTGCTGCAAAATACGCCATCATCGGTACAGCTAGTCATGCCAAGTATTTGTTTAATGGAATCATTATCAGCGTTAGAAAATGAACAAAAATACCGCCGACGTTTTGAAAACGAACTAAATTTGCAAATCAGTCAGTTACGACGAGATAGAACTTCATCTCATGCGAGGTCGATGTTGGCGCTTTTAATGGAGTCTAAAACTGAAAATGAGCAGCTACTTGCAGAGATCAAAATGCGTCTGTATCAAGCGATTAACCAGATATCTGAAAAAGCCGAACTCATTGCTTTAACGCCAGCCATAATCCAAGATGGTTTAACTATTTCTTTAATTGATCAAGATTATACCGATAATCTGATTCTTCACTGTATTCTACATCAGGCTCGGTCATACCCGACGGAAACTAAAGTATTCTTGAGTAGTAATGAACGGGACTTTGGTACACCCGAAGTTCAAGCGGCGTTACGAAATGTTGGGATTACAAATTATTTTAGTAGCACTCAAGTATTGCTCAATTGGCTACAGTCCCAGCAATCTGAAGAGGACATGTAGTTCGTTCGTAGTAGGCGCTTTAGCGCCATCAACGCTTGCATCAAACCCTTTAAATCAATTACAAAGTTGATTAACTGAATCAACCCGCCCTGACCCTAAGTACAATTTTTGCACAACTCAGCGTTTCTTTATGTTAATTTAATCAATGGCTAATTGAGTAGAGATTAGGGACGAAGTGAGATATAATAAATTCAACCATCATCCCGTTATCGACGAATAGAGCAATCATGTGCATTCCCTAGAAATCAAGGCTAAACTCAAATCCCTAATCAAAGAGGCATCATCGATAGAACCCTGTTTAGCCAAACGGTTAGATGAGATCAACCGCTGGGTGAAAGACATCAAGCCAGGTTCACTTACTGCCAAAAAATTTGTCATGGCATTTTTGTTAGAGGTGATTCGAGATGCTGACGTTTGGCTTAACCTTCAAGCCTTATCCTCTCCAGAGTTGCAGAACTCTGCCTTTGAGCAAATGACACCAACGGAACAATATTGGTATGGTTATCTTTTTCCCCTATGGCTAAATAGCAGTGATCCAAAGTTTTACATTTGGAAACAAAAGTTGATGTCAAGTGAGTTCAGTCCAGCAGATGATGATATTCTGAAGTCTATCGTTCAAACTATAGAGAGTCGAGGGGGTACAGTTTGGCGATGCTATATCGCCGATTTATCTATGGCAACGGATCTGATTGTTAGTTATCGTCAAAGAAAGCCCCTCTGCCTTCAGGTGACGACTGTGAGTAATAACTATGCTCAAAAAAAATATGAAAGTTGGCAGGATACGCTGCAAATGTGGGTAATCGATCGAGGACTTTTCCTCAGTTATAACCCGGGTCAACCTGATTTTTTGGAACAGTTAGTCAGAATAAGTCTTTATAACAGTGATTTTCTTCCTCTGGGACGTTATCTCAAATTTCCCTAACGGGTGAGATTAGTTCTGACGACCGATTTTTTTTTAGCACAAACGGAATTTTCTATCTAAGTTATGGTCACCAAACAACAAAATTACAGTCATGATGACTTAGGCGCTTTTTCTGAAGCGCTGGAAAAATCCCGGAAAATGCAGCAAGATTGGCTGACTCATGGACTTGATTTTGTAAATTTGTATATTGAGGATATCGAGGGAGATTGGTTAGACAGATGGGATGATGATGAAACAACGGTAGAAAGTTCTGTCGCCTTAACAGCAGATCAGACGTTTATTGAACCCTCAGTTGTCGAATTTATTGATGCTTTTTTGGCGAGTGATTATCCCGCCGCAGTCTGGGCGCGAGACAGTGATCATCCTTTAGCACAACGAGTGCAGCAGCAAATGGAAACTGAGGGATTAGCTCAAATTATTGCCCAGTTGGAACGCTGTTTGAGTATTGCTGATGAATCGGATAAACTGCATGAAGCGACCATGATTTTGGCAGGTGGGGTTACGGTTGGGGAAATGACCCGCGATTCGGGTGATGAAGAGGATGAGTTTAAGTTATTTGATTTAGCCGAAAGTTTGTTGGAGAAATTAGCGGAACTTAAAGAAAGAGAATGGAGGATTATGGGGAATTGAGGTGAATAAGTAAGGGCGCACGTCGGGAAAAGGGCGCACGTCGGTGCGCCCCTACGAATAATGAATTTGATGCTTAAACAGAAATATGGCAAAGGGATTTGGCAAGGGTAAACAAAAAAGGAGTAACAAAAAACGCCAACAAGCTTATTTAAAAGTTATTTTTGCTCTGCTGAACTGTCCTCCGGGTAGGGAAGCAGAGATTTTGATGCGCCACCCAAATCTGATTGATGCTGGTTTAGTTAAGATGATGACAATGGTGGCGATGACGCTGCTAGAGAAAGGCGATCGCCAAGTGGCTAACTTTTTAATGAATATTGCTCAAAACCTGACGGTAGAACTTGGATTAGCTGGCAATTTTTCTCGCTTCACTGATGCAACTAACCCGACAAATCCCGCCGCTAACTCAGAAGGATTTGCTCTCTTTTTGGCTCAAGTCATGATCACCTTAGCGAAGAGTAATGGTAATCCAGAAGCGGCTTACCCGATTCTACAAGCTTACCTAGAGCAAGATCGCCATTTTATTCAGCGGTTTCGGAGTTGGGGAATTACTCAGCTTGATCAAGCCGATGGCGAGAAAATAGAGGGCTTTGCGGTGGTTCTCAACATCTTCGGAAGTGTCATTTGTGAATTCCCACTGGGCGATCGCATGGAAAATGTAGAAGAGGCGATCGCCTGTCATCAAGCCGCCTTGCAAGTTATCAGCCGCGAGGGGAATCCTCAACTCTGGGGAGATACTCAAAACAGGTTGGCAATTGCTTATTCTCTACGGATTAAGGGCGATCAGGCGGAGAACCTGGAAACGGCAATTGATGCGGCTAAAAAAGCATTACAAGTCTTAACCCAGGAGACATCTCCGGAAGAATGGGGCAAAATTAAAAATAATTTGGGAAACCTATACCGCGATCGGATTTGGGGTGATAAAGCCGAGAACTTAGAACAATCGATCGCCGCCTACCAAAACGCTTTACAAGTTCGCACTCGTGCAGGAGATCCGATACCATGGGCAATGACACAAATGAATTTAGCTGTGGCTTACCGCCATCGGATTAAGGGTGATAAAGCCATAAATCTGGACATGGCAATCGCCGCTTGCCAAGCTGCTTTGCAAGTCTATACCCGCACAGCTTTTCCGCAAGGTTGGGCGAAAACTCAAACCGTTTTGGGCAATATCTATTGCTACCATTGGCATCAGATGAGTGGTGAACCAACGGAGAATTTAAACAACGCTATCACCGCCTACAATGCTGCCCTACAAGTGTTCACCCGCCAGTCATTTCCTCACGACTGGGCATTAACCCAAATGAATCTGGGTAATGCGTATCGATTCCAACATAAAATTACAGACGCGATCGCTTGTTTTCAAGCCGCTTTAGAAATCTGGACACCGACAGAGTTTCCTCAACAGTGCTGGCGAGTCGCAAGTAATATGGGTTATATGGCTTTTGAGGCTCAATTCTGGTTAGAAGCTATTGTCGGTTTTACGACAGCGATTGCAGCTATTGAACAAAACATAGATTGGGCAGATTCAGAATCTCGCCGTCAAGAGATTAAAGCAGAAGCCTTTGATATCTATGAAAAATTGGTGCAAGCTTGTGTTAATAATGGACAGCCTGAATTGGCAAAAGACTATGCTGAACGTTCGGGTAGAAAAAGACTCATTAATCAGTTAAAGAATAATCAACTTGACTCCAATGATCAAGTTGTCCGTTTTCTCTTCGAGGTATTGCGCCAAAGCTACGATAACTTTGATCAGCCACAAGTCTTATATTCATTCTTGGCAGCCAATCTAGACAAACTGGATCAGAGCTTTATCCAAGCTTTGCGTGGATTAGGGAAGTATATTCAGTCTAAAATAAAACCAGAGCAATTTGCTCAGTTCTATCGATTAGCCACAACTGACCTGTCTAAATTGAAACTAGAACCATCATTAAGAGAAACGTTTCAGAGTGTATTCGCACTTTCAGCATTCCGTGATATGTTGATTAATTTTAACCAAGGCAACCGAGGAACCAATATAGAAATTGCCATTACTTGCCATGAGGTTGTTGGCGATATTGTTAGCCGTGACTTATTACCGGAAATATGGGCAGCACAGCAAAATGATTTGGGCGGTTTATACCAACATAGAATTCACGGCGATCGTGGATCTAATATAGAACAGGCAATTCAGTATTATCAAAACGCCTTACAAATTTTTACGCCTGAATCGTCTCCCGAAATGTGGGGAAATAGTCAAAACAATCTAGCCATTGCCTATCGTAAACGAATCCATGGCGATCGCGCTCAAAATTTGGAACAGGCTATTAGATGTTGTCAAACAGTGTTACACGTTTGCTCCCGCGAGACGTTCCCCGAACAATGGGCAAATACGCACAACAATCTAGTCAATTTGTACCGAGAACGAGTCGGGGGTGAACCATCAGAGAATCTCGAATTAGCGATTAAAAGCGGCAAAAATGCCCTCTTCTTTCATACTCGTGAGACATCTCCAGAAAATTGGGCGATGCTTAACCAAAATTTGGGAATTGTCTATGCTAATCGTATCAAAGGAGACCCCACCGAAAATTTAGAAGCCGCCATTCAATGTTTCCAAAAAACATTAGAAATCCGTACTCGTGAGGCATTTACGTTAGACTGGGTGAGTTGTCAAACTAGTATGGGTATTGCTTATGAAAAAAGGATTGTGGGTGATTCAGCCGAGAATATAGAATTAGCCATTCACTGCTACAAGACAGCCCTAGAGATTGCGACGATTGAGAATATGCCGGAACAATGGGCGATGGCTCAAATCAACTTAGCATCTGCCTACAGTTGGCGTCTCCGAGGAAACCAAACAGAGAATGTAAACTCCGCCCTAAACTGTTACAAAGCTGCCTCTCAAGTCTACACCAAGAGAGCTTATCCTCAAAACTGGGCGACACTGCAAAATAATTTGGCTAATCTTTATGGTAAATTAGGGTTGATTGAACAAAAGATTCATTGTTTACAAAAATCTTTAGATGTTTGTACTCGCGCCGCGTTTCCTAAAGATTGGGCGGATACTCAATATAATCTGGCTCATGCCTATCATAAATTGGGATTAGTTGATCAAGCCATATCCTGTTTAAAGTTATCTCTAGACATCTTCCAACCTACGGTTTTTCCAGTAGACTGTCTAATGTCTGGACGTCTGCTCGGCGATATAACGTTTAAGGCTCAACGGTGGGATGAAGCGATTGAGGGTTATAATCTGGCGATTGAAGCCGTAGAAACTAGCCGCAGTTGGGTAACATCCGACTTCCGCCGCCAAGAGATTCTCGCCGAATCCCTTGATATTTATGACAATATGGTGCAAGCTTGTATCAATGCTGGACAATTAGAAAAAGCCCTAGAAACCGTCGAGCGATCGCGGGCTAAACGTTTGGTCGATTTAATGGCAAGTAATGACCTTTACCAGAGTGAGGAAATTGCCCCAGATGTCAAGGAATTGTTGCAAAAGTTTGATAATTTACAACAGCGAATTGACCAAGAACGAACACAGAAGAAATCCAGTAATAATCGAGAACTGATGGGGATGGATAGCCATCGCCAAAACCGCGCCGCATTCCAAGCCGAAAACGACGCGATCGCATCCTTAGAAGCTGACAAACTGCACGTCTGGGAACAACTGAGACGCCTTGATCCGGTACTGGCTGGAGAAATTAAAGTTGATGCGCCTAATTTTGCTCAGATCCAACAACTTATTGACCAACCGACTACTGCTATTCTTAGTTTCTATACCACGACTAACGACCTACATTTATTCATTCTACGACAAAATAAACTGACGCTTCACACTTGTCCCGGTCAAGGAATTAATACCCTGCAACATTTTATTTCTCAGAACTGGTTACAGCCTTATATTGAGGATAAGTTTAACTGGAAAAGCAATATCAACTCATTTCTCAGTGAACTCTCCCAACGACTGCAACTGACTGAACTGATGACCAACCATTTACAGGGGATTAACGAACTGATTATTATTCCTCACTTATTGCTGCATCAAATTCCTTTTGCGGCTTTACCGATATTGAACTCCTCTCCCAACTCCAACAAGGGTGAGATAAGAACCTATTTCGGAGACAGATTTCTTATCCGTTATACCCCCAGTTGTCAAATCTTGACATTTTGCCAACAACGCCGCGATAGAGAGAGATTCTGTGCCACACAGTATGGTACGGTGGAAGATGCCACAGATGACCTGCCTTTCGCTAGCTTTGAAGGTGAACAAATCGCCCGATTACATAATATTCCCGATAATTTACGATTAAAGGGGAAAACTCAAGCCACAGTTAAAAATTATCGCCAACTGGTTCATCAAGTCCAAGTGATTCACTCCAGTCACCATGCCGAATTTCGCCTGGATAATCCATTGGAATCGGTGCTAAAATTAGCAGATAGTCATATTACATTGGGGCAATTAATGACACCGGGATGGCGTTTACCGGATTTATTCGATGTCTTTCTCTCCTGCTGCGAGACAGGTTTAGGATTACCGGAAATCACCGATGATATCCTCACCCTTTCGACGGGATTTTTATGTGCTGGGGCGAGAAGTGTGGTTAGCACCCTTTGGTCAGTGGCTGATTTAGCGACAGCTTTATTTTCGATTTTTTACTATCAGCAGCGACAACAGGGAAAAAGCCGTCCGGAAGCGTTGCGACAAGCTCAAATTCAATTACGGGAACTCAAGAAAGACGAACTGTTGAATCGAGAGGATATCAAAGAATTCTGCCAACAAGCCGAAGTAAAGTGGAAAGAGGCAAGGCGTAAGCGCAACCAATGCCAACCGGATTCATCCGACTATTTTAAATGGGAAAGCGACTATCGTAAATACTATCAAATAACCAAACAGATTCAGGCGATAAAAACAGATCCAGATGAATATCTCTTCTCACAACCGCAATTCTGGGCGGCATTTACCTGTCAAGGCTTACGTTGAATTCCTTCGTCCGCCTAGAAGGAATATTAGCAACGAGTACAAGCAGGCACAAGACTCCACCCAAGTGTAAGAATTTCAGCAGACATGATAGTATCTACTGGCGTTGCACACCTTATTTGAATCCGGCGCGATGGAGTAAGGTGAAGTGAGGATTGTTTAAATTTAAGGTTAATTGGGTTGACATAAAAGAATCGACCTATTGTTACTGAAATTGGCTTTAATTAATCAGGGCTGTAGGGGCGGGTTTAGGGACTTAATTAAGGGGATCACTGATAACTGAACAACGAAACCCGCCCTGATTCAAATTATTGGCGTTCCCTTGGGTTGTTTGGGGCGCAAGGATGGTGCCACTAAGGGTTATTTTGCCCCTGTTTCTGAACTGTATTCCACCTGATCGGGGGGTGCGATGGGATAAAATCCATTCCGCCCCCACTTCTCAAATCCAGGGATAATCCGAATCGGATTTAAAAGGGAAGCTAGGGGGGATAGAGAAGGGGTTAGGGGATGAGGGTAAAAATTTATCCCCTTATCGCTGCAAATAAATAATCTTTGCCATTTCCCGATCCAACGCCGCCCGCGTTCTGCCCACCTTAATAATATAAGAAGGAAACCGCTGCTCCAACAGAATCGGCATTCCAGGACTAATTCCCATCGCCATCAACTTCTGCAACGTCATCTCATCCTTCGTCTTCAACGCAGCAACGGTGCCGCTATTTCCTCGTTTAACCGATGCTAGTGCAATCATTTAAATCACCACTCCTAATACATTTAACAAACCATTAACCAGATATCCCACAAAAAAGGCAAAGGGAAAAATAAATGCCACAATCGCCCAAGTTACTTTCGCCCCCCGCTCTTTCAACATCACTTGCAGTTGGGCAATACAAGGCAAAAACAGCGTCAACACAATCGCCGTCACCACCAACTGATTCCCCGTAAAAATCCCCTCCTGTTGCATATCAAACAACCCAGCCGCGCCGTAATCCCGCCGGAAGAAGCCATATAAAAAGATCGGTGCTGCTTCTCTAGGTAATCCTAACCCTAAAGCAATCGGCTCAATCCCCTGAATAATCCAGCCAAATAACCCGGTTAAACGCCCAAACCAAATAATCACCGATGCCCAAATAAATAGGGGCAGAATCTCCAAAAAATACCACTTCATTCTGAGATAGGTTTTCACCAGAATGTTTTGCAGTTTAGGAAAACGCAAGGGGGGAATTTCCATGTAAAAACTAGCCGGATTTCCCGGCAGCATTCGGGCACTTAAATAGCCTGTAATCATAAAAATTGCCCCAATCACTCCACCCCAAATCAACAACGCGGCTGGTTTTTGAGCTAACAATCCCACAATTACCCCCCACTGTGCCGCACAGGGAATGGCTAAGGAGAGTAAAAATGTGGCAATCAGTCGTTCCCGTGTCGTTTCCAGGGTGCGGGTGACTAAGGTTGCCATGGTGTCACATCCCAATCCCAACACAATCGGAATTACCGCCCGCCCCGATAACCCGATCGCTTTAAACAGGTTATCCAGCATCAGGGATAGTCGCGGCAGATAGCCACTGTCTTCCAGGAAGGAAAACATGAAAAAGAATGTAGCAACCACGGGTAAGACAATCGCCACTGCATAGCGAATCCCCAAGGTAATAATCCCGTAGTCGTTGGCGATTAAATCCTGTAAAGGTTGCCAGGGCAAAATTACCGCTGCCGTTTGGTTGACAACGGGATTAATATATGTTTCAAAAAAGGTTTCAATGGTATCCACCATCGTCCCCGCCCCAAATTCCCCGACAAATTTGTAAATCCCGTAATAGAGAATCGCCAGCAAGATCGGAAATCCTGTCCACGGATTCACCGTGAGTTGGTGCAGTCGTTCCGCTAACGGGGTTTTGCCTTGACTGGATTCGCTGAGAACCGTTTGTTCGATCGCCCACGCCCGTTGTTGACGCGCCTTAGCAATTGCTGTGATTAACGGTTCATCCAACTGACTCTCAGCATCGGCGATCGCGGCTTTAATTTCGGCTTCTGTCTCCTGAATCTGAAGTTGTTGCCAAAGTGCAGGATCTTTTTGCAACAGGAGTAAGGCAATACTGCGCCGGGAAAGGGGATAATCCTGGGATAGCGACAATCGTGATAACAACGACTCCAGTTTCGCGATCGCCCCCTCAATAGGTTCCGGATAAGCAAGCTGACTTAACATAATCACCCACCTTATACTTCAAGTCTCGTACACCAACATTCAGTGCTGCTGCCATGGTGACAACCGGAATTCCTAATTCCATTTCCAAATGATCCCGGTGAATCTGAATCCCCAGGTGTTCAGCTTCATCGATCATGTTGACGGCTAACAGCACAGGTAAACCCGCTTCAATAAGCTGAAACGTCAACGGAAGCATCCGCCCTAGGTTTTTGGCATCAACGACATGAATCACCAAGTCTACGGATTCACTGAGTAATAAATCCCGCGAAACTCTTTCCTCTTCGGTAATCGGGAGTAGGGAATACATTCCTGGTGTATCCACCACCGCAAACAGGCGATCCCCAACCGTCATCTGACCCCGGGAGACTTCTACTGTTGTACCGGGATAGTTAGACACGGTGACATAAGTCCCCGTCAGGGCATTAAACAAAACGCTTTTCCCCACATTGGGCATCCCCACCAACGCGACTTGGGGAATCGGTTCAGTTTTCAGCAGTGATGGTTGTGGTGATTTGCTCCACCATTTCCAGCCAACCCCTCTTTTGGGCTTACTGTGGCAGGTGTTCTGACATTTGTGACATTCCATATCTTCTTGACTCCGATGATGGGAAGCGAATTTTGCAACTTGTTAAAAGTAATTCTCATTAAGTTTAGTCAATAATGACCTAGGTTTCTGTATCAGGTCTACCTTTTATAAAATCTTAATATTTGGGAGGGAAGAGGAACCTCTCTTAGCTGAGATTCATTGATCGGAGCTTGACGCGAAGCCTTCTTCCCTGTTCTGATCAAAGTTTAAACCTATTATCTCAGTCTGACAAGATAAATAAAAGCTGAAACAAATTCTCTTTAGTGTTCCAGGGATTGGTGGCAATGGGGCGTTGGTTAGGCAGGAAATATATAGTAATTTACCGAAATATTTTTTAATAAACGTTAAGAATAAGTCACTTTAAGTTGAAGTCGGGTGGGCAGGAGTGATCAACCTGGAAATGCTCAGGTTATCAAGAGAGTGCTATTGCCCACCTCAATCTTCTGTATGGCGTCACCCCTTCACCTCATCACCCCCTCTTTGGTGAACTGATGGGTACTTGCAGCCAAATTGCCCTAGGATGACGAGTGACTTGTCGTATACCGTTGCTCTGCCAGATCCCGGATCAGAGACAAGCGATTATAGAGATAGTCATTCAAAATATGCATTTCCTCTGAATTCAGACCTCGCTCTTGTTTGAATTGCTTGAGTATCCACTGAACCAGACTAGCATCGTCGAGTTTCAGTAGCAGATTAGATTGAGTCGTTTCAATTAAAGACCACAACTGACGCAGCATTGTGGGAGTCATACAATCTCCTTCCTTAGGTAAAGTGGCAGCAGCCGAGAAATAAAGCTGGTTTTCCAGCGCCGTGTCGCGATCTGGCAAAGAACACGACTCCTTTAAGAATTACTTAAGGATTGCTTGGTTTTTTTTACCATAACTCATCTCGAACAACCCAACTCACGATTGTACTGAGGATGATACAAGAGTTACCAAAGCCTTAACAAACTGAAAAATTACTTTGTAAAACTGATCCGCTAATGGAGAATACCGGATTTGAACCGGTGACCTCTGCGGTGCGATCGCAGCACTCTACCAACTGAGCTAATTCCCCGGACTCCTAGTCTAGCATACTGTAGCGGCTCACCCGATCGATCACACGGCTGTCGTTTTACCCAAGCAGTCTTTAGTACACTCTGAAAATAGAATTGTCAACCCCCTCAAGAAGTATTTTGACACAAAGCCCAGTCGCACCCTGACGAAGAACGATGTGATCAAGTTTGTCAATTGGTATAAGGGTTTAGATTTATAGCAAAAGGCAGAAGGGTTCTTTCTGATACAAGGTCGTTTCAGCTATTAAACGTCATAGAAGTTTTGAGTTCGCGTGGGCTGTAGAACGGCTGAGGCGGCTGAGGCGATCGCATCAATCTGTTGACAAACACTTTCAAAATGATTGAGTACCTCCTCATTTGTAAACCGAACGACCTGCAAACCATAGCCTTCTAATATACTGGTTCTGTTAAAATCATAGGCTTTTCCTTGGTCTGTAAAATGAGAATCCCCATCTATTTCAATCACTAATTTCAAGGTAGCACAGTAAAAGTCAACAATGAAGTAATCAATAGGTCTCTGTCGCAGTATCCGGAATTTGAATGTTCTCAGGTAGTCTCGCCAGAGTTTTTTCTCGGCTGGGGTTGGATTTTGGCGAAGGGATTTGGCTCTGGCTACTAGGCGCGAATCATAGGGAAGATGAAAGTCTGTGGTGTTGAGGTTTCGGTTGCCTGATGTTGGTAATGCCATTTTTCTTAAACCAGAAATCGAAAAGAGGGACATCGAGTCCAGTTTGCCTATGCAATAAAAGCGAAGCATCCTTAAAAAAAGAACTTTAAATCCGGTTCCCCCCTGAAGCTAGACTAGAGGAAATTTAATCCGGTTCCCCCCTTTTTAAGGGGCTAGGGGGGATCTCCACTCAAGTTGTGATTCTATTGCATCAGTTTATGGACTTCTTTACTAAGTTTAGATCCCCCTAAATCCCCCTTCAAAAGGGGGACTTTGAATGCGCTTGCTACCCTGAAGTCAGACTAGAGGAAATTTAATCCGGTTCTCCCCTTTTTAAGGGGGGCTAGGGGGGATCTCCACTCAAATTGTGATTCTATTGCATCAGTTTATGGACTTCTTGACTAAGTTTAGATCCCCCTAAATCCCCTTCAAAAGGGGGACTTTGAATGCGCTTGCTGCGAATCGCACAGCTACAGTTCTAACCCACAACTTGAGCATAGACTTCCTGCACGCGCTCAAGTTCAAGCTGATGCAGATAATCAACCGTCCAGTCGGCTTGACGCTGAAGCATGTGGAAGGGATAGGTATTAGCAACGCCGACGACTTGCATCCCGGCGCGTTTGGCGGCTTCAATACCCGCCGGTGTATCCTCAATGGCAAGACAATCGGAGGATTTGGCATTAAGTTCTGGAAACTGCTGATTGAGGCGTTCCACCGCTAACAGATAGCCATCCGGTTCCGGTTTACTCATCTTAATGTCATCCCCTGCTACAATAACCGGAAAATAGGGCAATAGTTCAGCTCGATCCAAGACTAACTCAACTTCCGATCGCAACGCCCCACTCACCACTCCCATGGGTAATTGAGCCACGCGGATTTTGTAAATTAAATCTTCGACTCCCGGATATATCGGTAATTTAGATAGAGTTTCCAGTTGACGACGGTAGGCGTTGGCTTTTTTGGTGATTAAACGGGTTAATTCCTCCTCACTCAGTACCCGACCTCGTTTCTCCAATAATACTTTTAAGCAAGCGCGATCGCTACGCCCCAAACAATCCTCCCAGTAATCCGACGCCGAGGGACGCAGATTTTCGCCCAGCAGAATGTCTTCGATGAGTTGCTGGTGAATCGACTCATCGTTGATAATTACACCGTTGAAATCAAACAGAACTGCCTTTAAACTCATACCACATTCTTCAATATGCTGGAGCTGGAATACCTTGGGAACCGAAGTCGTCGATTGTACGGCGTTGAGTCCGTTGGTACACTTGTTCGTCTACGGGGAGAGGTTTCATTCCCTGGGTAACCTGATTCAGCCACCACACGTCTTGAGTCTGTACCGCTTCAAACCCAGCCGAACCCATCCAAGCGTCTACGCTATCAGTCGCGTAAGCTTTGATATAGGGTTCTTCAAACACCTCCGTTAACCAGTTTACTTGACGCAAGGTTCGCTGATTGCCATCTAGGATCAGAACTTGTCCACCTCCTTTGAGGAGTCGAAAACTTTCCCGCAAAATCGACTTCGCCACGGCTGTGGGGGTTTCGTGGAATAATAAGGAAGCTGTCACTAGGTCAAAAGACGCTTCTGGTAAGCCCGTCTCCTCCGCTTTACCATGACGCCATTGCATGTCTACCCCGGCGGCTTCAGCTTTGCGCTCTGCCATGACTAACATATAAGGGGATAAATCCAAACCGATTACCTCAGCTTCAGGAAATGCCTTTTTTAACAGTAGAGTCGTTGAACCCGTACCGCAGCCTAAATCCAGAATCCGTCGCGGTGTTCCCTGGATGCGATCGATTAACTCCTGGCGTACCCAGGTTTCGTTGGGCGGTAAAGCGTATTGGGTAATCGGATCATAGCTGGTTGCCGCACCACCATTCAAGTAACCGCCTTCAATACCGTGGAAGTTCTGACTCTTGTAGTAATCAGGGTAAACTAAGTCAGGTGTAGAAAGGCGATCGCACTCTCGTTGCCAGTCAATGCTCTCATAAAGCTGGCGCAATTGCTCCCCGTCGATGAATACGCCAACAATGGGTTGTAAGAATTGCTCCCAAAGCGTGTCTTTGCGATTCACCATACGTTTAAGCTCTAATCCTACTTGCTTAATTTATTGTAATAATTTTGGTGATTCTGAGCATAACATCCAGATTCGGGTATGTCTTAGACCACCCATTCATTACTATGTCTTGACAAAAACCACATTTTATGAATGTAAACATCCCCACTTGAGAAAGAGCGAGTATGACTAATGATGCCTAACTAAAAATGGCAGATCAGCCGTTTTTCTCCGGGAAAAGAATGATTTTCCGCCACCATACTTGTGACGGCAATCACCTTATTAAGTTGATCGATTTCATCAAATTTATATTATGCGGCTCACCCCTAGGGCGGATTAAAATCAAAACTCCGGATGATTTAACTCTCTATAAAGAGTGGAAAAATCCGGTACAGTTATAAGTGGGAATCAA
Organism: Coleofasciculus sp. D1-CHI-01; assembly: GCF_040218875.1. Lineage (NCBI taxonomy): Bacteria > Bacillati > Cyanobacteriota > Cyanophyceae > Coleofasciculales > Coleofasciculaceae > Coleofasciculus > Coleofasciculus sp. D1-CHI-01. Next base: position 1,032 of record NZ_JAVJQP010000097.1, on the reverse strand, counting down.
GAAAGCATTTCTCTCTCAACCTTCAGGTTCTCCATCTTTTTAATTCCTCGAAATCAGGACACCAGTCGATAATGATTACCTTTTCCCTCGAACCCAATTCTGTGTCTACATCTAAGCCCTGGAAGCTGCAAATTTGGCTCTCGCCTAAATCTCAGGCGATTTATTACCTGACTGATCCCCAACAAGCACAGTCAATCCTCGAATTTATTCTTGCCAAAAACAATCATCAAACTTCTCAGATTAAAGAACAAGGTGAATTATCCTTTGCTGGCTTAATTCCTCGTTCATTAGCCTCTCACCAGCCTTTACAAGCCGGCGCTTGTGTTTGTTAAAGGTTTTTACGAAATACCAGTGACCCGTCAACCGTCAACTATCAATCGTCAATCCTAACTAAAATCATCCTTCTTTTCGATAAACTCCTAACTGAACAGCTTGCATCTGCCGAAAATTTGATGGTAAAGCTTCATGGCTACCAACAACAAATACTCCTCCAGGAACCAACCGCTTGACTATTCGTGATAACACCTTTTGTTGTAAATCTGCATCGAAATAAGTTAATACTAGATTCCGACACAATATTAAATGAAATGACTCCGAAGGCATAGTGGTACGAATATCCTGTTGTTTAAACTCAATTGCCTCACGAAACTCAGGACGAATACAGTAAAATTTATCCGATTTAGTGAAAGCCTGTGCCAACCAGTCAGACGGAATTTCTGTTAAACTTCCCCATTGATAATAACCCGTTCTCGCCCTCTCCAACAGATAGGCATTGGCATCAGTTGCAATAATTCGCAGCGAAAGGTGAGAAATTTGAGATAATTTAGCTAAATACCAGATAATAGAAAGGGTATAACCCACACTCCGCACTTCAAAATGTAACATGACAGATTACAGGAACGTCTCCGAGAACACTAAGCATAAATACTCACTTTACTGAGGGTTGATACATTGAGATAATTAGTCAGTTACCTGTGACTATTTAAAAGAGAGATTAACCTTGTCTAAATCAACAATGATAGAAGTCAAAAA
>NZ_JAVJQP010000011.1:0-23248 GCF_040218875.1 Coleofasciculus sp. D1-CHI-01 | reverse complement strand
GCTGCTCAAAAAAACTCTCAAGAGTCCCAAAAACAATTACTGTTTCTTTAGAAGATATTCAAGTGTTTAATTTTTCAGACTTTTTCCCTTGATTGGATGTGTAGTTTCTTGTACTTCAAGTTGAAGTGCGGAGTCTAGGATAGAAAGCAGCATCTGCGTTCCCCTTACTGCCATTTTCTGCTTCCAAATTACTTCCACTTTATCGGTGAAGTATCATCTGTGAGCAGAAAGTAGATAGCACCGACAGCCGCAATAAGCCTCAAGATGGGGTATTTTGTCGAAAGTGTTAGAACCAGTACCAGCATTTCCAGAAGGGTTTTGAAGCTGTCAAGGTTGTTCATTCTTATCCTCTGAGACTGTAATATTAGTGCCTAAGACTAAATTTACTATTAAGCGCAGCGGCTAATTATGTCAACGCTGAGGCTAAAATACTATATAATATCCTCAGTAGAGTTGTGGTTCCTTAGAGGAATACGATGACGAGACTGGCTCACGAAAAGCCAGATTGGTAGCTATAGCCCTATCTCATTGAGGAAGAACTATGTCTGTAAAATGGCGATTGAATGTGCTAATGGCTGAGCGATACCTGAAAAATAAAGACTTGACGGAAGCAACGGGAATGCATCCTGTCACCATCTCTAAGTTGAAAAATTCTCAGGAGATGCCAGAACGATTAGAACGTGCAACCCTGGAAAAGCTCTGTGCCGCTCTTAACTGCCAACCCGGAGACTTAATGTTGTGGGAACCTGGCTTGGAAACAGTAGAAACTTCTGACTCGACTCATCAGCAGAGTCAGAACAAACATCAAGGGGTGTCACCGTCAGAGCTACGTCGGGGACTAAGTACAGAAAAGCCTCCCCAAACCTCCACAAGCGAAACAACTGTTGAGTATCAGAAGTAGGAGTAGTAGCAGTTATGCGAGTTCTGGTTTCTTATCATCTTATTCACGAAGTTTTGCTGAATCGTCCGGGATTTGTTGAAGAAGCTGACCAACTATGGGAGTTAATGCGTTCAGGACAAATTCAGGGATACATGACCCAACGGGGTTTAGATATTATTTATCTTGATCTTCTCGATGCAGAAGGTGAAGATAATGCTGAGGAAAAAGTCTCCAAAATCAAAGAATTTGTGGGTATCTGCCCGGTTAATCGAACAATCCGAGAACAAGCACGAGCGACCCGCCTTTCTGACGGAAAAGCTATATCAACATCTTCTGTTAATAGCACAATTAGAGAGCAAGCACGAGTAAGTCACCTGGATTACGAATCTGCAATAGAGTTGGTTTGTGCCATTGCAAATGGATTTGATGCCATTGTTACCCAGCATCCTCAAAATTTTAATGGGGATGATTTTGTGATAACAGTTACGGAGCTATTGGATCAACAAAGTGAATCTACTTTCTTAGCAATCATCCAACAACTGAATGATGCTTATTACAACAATAAACCACTACCACTCGTTCAATTTCACCCGTTGGAAGTAAATCGTTATTTAACCTATCGAATCCGTAGCTCAATTACTACAGCACTTAAAGTATTTGAGACAATAAAAGAAAAAGGAAGCAGCGGAATAGATTCTACAGAGTTGGCCACTCAAGCAGGACTGTCTAAAAAAACAACCAATAGTGTTGTTTTAGATTTGCAAAATTTTCATATAATCTTTCGACAGGACGAAAAAATAGTAGTAAAATCTTCTTTGTTGAATTGGAGCCATGAAAAAATCACTGACTACTTAGCTGAAACCTTCAAATATCACGTAGTTACACAAGAAGTTTACAAACAGTTGAGACCTGGTGAACTCATTACGCGGTGGCGTTTGCAGGAATTGATTGCTGATGTATCTCTCCAGGAAAAGTCGGTAATTCCCAAATCATCAGGGGACTATATCAGTAGAATGCTTCCCTGGTTTTTCTTTACAGGATTACTGGAAGATCGAGAAAATGGAATAATTGCTAGACCAATTGGAGTGGGTAAGCAAAAAGGGAAATTAAAAGAAGACAGTGAAGTACAACAGTTAGAACTTTTTGCAGAAGATTGGAACTCTGACCCAGATTTAGTAGAAGCTAATGCGGCAGGAGTATCTGTAACGTCACAAAAAACCTCATCCCACCACCGTTCTGCTATAGACTTGCTAGATGAATTGCCTGGTCAAAGACTATTTAAAACACCAGAAGCAGTTGATCAGTATCTCCAGGAGGAACGTGATTCGTGGGACAACTGATACTGCCAGAATCGAGCCTTGTTTACGTAGATACTCAAATTATTATCTACAGTGTAGAAAAACATGAGCCTTACTGGTCAATCCTACGACCGATGTGGCAACGTTCTGCAACGGCTGAAATTCAAATCATTAGCAGTGAACTGGCATTATTAGAAACTTTAGTGGCTCCTTTGAAAAATGCTGACTTTGTGCTTATTAATGCTTATGAGACGCTGCTTCTGTCTACAGAAATGCAACTGATGCCGATTACAAGAGCAATTTTGAGAGAGGCGGCACGAATGCGTGGTCAGACAAACTTAAAAACGCCAGATGCCATTCATGCAGCAACAGCAATAGCTCATAGCTGTAGTATTTTTTTAACCAATGATTATGGTTTCCGCCGTATTCCAAATCTACCCCTAACTGTCCTGAATGACATTGTAGCTCCTTAAATCAATTGAGCAATCCTTACTATCGCCTGTCACTCTCTCTATTTTCCTGATAATATCTAGGAAAATGACGAACTGAGTCTTCCTTGAGTCCAGTCATTAACTCACTTCGCAGGAGAGAAGCATGAGAATTCACCGCCTTGAACTGATAAATTTCCGAAATTTTGAACATACTATATTTGATTTTCCAGAACGCTTTACAGTACTAGTAGGAGATAATGGTACAGGTAAAACTGCTATTCTTGATGCCATATCAATAAGTGTAAGTTGCCTATTTTGCAAGTTTAATAACTTCAAATATCTCGAACGTAAGTTCAGCGATGATGATGTACGTAAAGTGAGATATAAAAAAGGACAAACACCAACTATTGAACCCCAATATCCGGTTGTATTTGTTTGTACGGCTGTGGTTGATGGAGCGGAAATTATTTGGGAACGGAAGTCACAGCTCGTCGATCGAGTCGATAGCGGTGAGAATAATCCCCAGTTAGAAAAAACCGTCTCTCCTTATCTAGTCAAATTCAGGAAGTTCCTGTCCTACTGAAGCGACAGGTATCCCTAAACTATTTCGTGACTATAAAGATGCATGGGAATATTGAATTATAATGAAACAGCCCTAAATGAACTTCAAACACCTACTCCCTCAAACTCAAACTATGACAACAGTTTTGTTTGTCCACGGTACCGGAGTCCGGAATCCTGTATATGAAGAAACGTTCAAACTTATCGAGAAAGCCCTTCATCTTGACCGCCCTGACTTGAAGGTTGAGCGTTGTCTATGGGGTGATGAGTTAGGGACAAAGCTGAATGCTCAAGGCGCTTCTATCCCTTTATATGATGCTACGCTAGCACTGGACGATGAAGAGGAAGAGGATTATTCCATTGTCCTTTGGGAACAACTCTACAGTGACCCGTTATATGAATTGCAAGTATTATCACTCAAACCAGGGGATGAGAGTGGGGGTAATCCTTTTGGGGAACAAGCTGGTGATGAATTACATTCTCGCGTAGAAAGTCTAAATCCGTCTCCTGAACTCCAAGCCAAACTGGATGCGGCGGGAATCCCCGAGGTGTTTGAATCGGCGCGAGATACCGTTATCCAGAGTGACGCTTACAATGAAGCATTGCAGAATGCCTCAGAGGAATTGGGGGAGTATCGTGACGCCATAGCCAGAGCAATTGTAGCTCAGGCGATGTTTGACTGTGAGCAACAGGACAAGTATCCTCCCATACTCACCGATGCTCAATTAAGGGATGAGGTAGTGAAACTCCTGAGTCTAGCGTTGGGAGAAGCGGAGTTGGGAATCGGGGATTGGGTGGTTAAGCCTCTATCTCAATTAGCACAACCCATTGGTACATTTTATGTTAAGCGTCGGCGGGGAATCATTACTCGTTCAGTTTCACCCACGCCTTGTGATATTTTGCTCTATCAAGGTCGAGGCGATCGCATCCGTGATTTCATCCGAGCTAAAATCGAGCAGGCTGAACCTCCTGTCGTCTTATTGGCGCATAGTTTAGGTGGGATTGCTTGTGTGGATTTGTTGGTTCAACAGCCTCTCCCACAAGTGGAATTACTGATTACAGCCGGTTCTCAAGCCCCGTTCCTCTATGAAATTAACGCTCTCTACAGTTTAGAATACGGGGAACCACTACCGGATTATTTTCCCAGTTGGGTGAATATCTATGACTTGCGGGACTTCCTTAGTTATATTGGATCTAATGTTTTCCCCAACAAGGTGCAAGATGTATTGGTGGACAGCAAACAACCCTTCCCGCGATCGCATGGGGCATACTGGACGAATCAGGCGATGTGGAAGGCAATTATCCCCCGGTTGCCATGATTGAGTTGAGCGCCAAACCTGAACTTACCTACGGATTAGTCGTTGGTATAGAGAAATACCTTGAGACGGCTTGGAGTGTCCCAGGCGGTGGACCTGCGGATGACGCGATTAAGTTTGCTCAGTGGCTGAGTGCGCGAGGAGTCCCCAGAGATAATATTCGGCTATGCTTATCACCCTTAGAAGACATTGAGCATTCTGAATTGACGATAGAAGAAGCAACTGAACATAAGATTGCTGACCTAATTACAGGCTGGTTGTCTGAGAAAAAAGGAGATTTGCTTTATCTATTTTGGGCAGGACATGGTTTGATAACTTCAACCCGAAACCGTCGCCTACTTTGTGCTGATTCGACGAAACAGAATTGGCAGAATCTAGACTTGAATTCCTTACTGATTTATTTAAGTTCAGATAGTTTTAAAATCAAGCATCATATTTGTATTATTGATGCCTGTGCTAATTATATTTTAGAGTCGAATGGACGCGAAGAAGATGATTATTTACCTAAAAATAGCCACAATAATCTCAGCGCTTCCTCTGAAATACCAGTTTTAGCTAAAGAAATAAAGGAATTGGAACCGACCGATATTGAAACCTTAGCCGATATTCTTAAAAGAAGTGGTCGAGTTAGTAAAATAAATTCCCGAAGAGCTTTATGTATATCGATACAGCTAGATCCGTCTGACATAGATTTCATCGAAAATAGTTCTGCTCGTGATTTCGCGACACAATTAGTCTCTCAGCTTTACGAAAGTCGTAACTTTCCGGCACTCAGCAAGCTTTGTGAGACAATTACCCCTAGCGTTCCTGGTTTCAAATCTGAGTTAAATTTTATCCAAAAAAAGATAAATTGTAATTAAGATGGAAGAGTTACTAAATAGAGCTGAGCAAAAGGATTTAGTTGACTGTATAATAGATTCGAGGTTGTGTAGTTCAAGTGTTTCTCGCAGAACATTTATTATTGAAATAAACTTAAGACCTGAAGAAATTGAGGCGATAGAGGGGCGAGAAGAAGATTTTCTGGTTAATTTAATTAATCAATTATCTCAAGGTAAAAATCGAGAATCTATTCGGTTAATTATCAATAAATTAAAAAATACATCTACTTATGTACCTGATCCAAAAATACGGCGTTTAGAATATAAATTAGCAAGTAAACGTTCAAACCTATATCGACATTCTAAACCTACAGCAAAACCAGCTTATTTTATGGATAATCAAGCGTTTCCACTCATGCCTCTTGACATAGGGACAGTCTGGGGATTGCAACGTAGTAGTTTTATTGGTATTTTAATTAGCTTCGAGGAAGCAGGAATTTATGACAATTTAATAAATGTTGAGTCTTTATTATCTCAAGCGATAGAAGAAGCTAATAAACAACCCAATCCCCATAACACAGTATTAATGAAAAGAGAGTGGATACGGCTAGATATAAGTCATCATTCTACTGTCCCCCGCCAGAAAAAGGAAATCCTAGACGCAGTAGTAGCTCGAAGTCAAACTGTAGATGAAAATTCAGAAGAGGTATTTTCTTCTAATTCACATATACCAGGTTTCTTCTTTGAAGTTGACGCCACAAAACTCCATCCATTGGGTTTAATTACAGGTTGGTGTGAAGCTCTCATAAGTCAGCTATTTGCTTCACAATCAACGGCTATCATTATTAATGTTATTCGTTCTATTGATGAAAACATTGAACAAGATATTAAAAACCTGAACTAATAGTAGCCAATCATAAGGATTTTGTTTTCCTCTCAGATATTCTTATGGATGCTTGGGTCAATGCCATAAATATTAATACGCTTGATCTAGACTTACTTTTTCAGCCTGGAGGCGTCGAGCCAGATTGTGTCAATATCCAGAACTTAAAAGAAAGTTTGTTTATTGCTTTTATCCGAAGACAACAGGATAAAAGTGACCAAAAAATTCAACTCGTTTTTGACGACCTAGTGTCAAATTTTCCCCGCCTTAAGACCTTATATAAGTTCTGTCAAAATCCCCAAGATAAAGAAAGTGAATTTCTCGCTCAAAACGATGCTACTCAATTCACACTTGCCATTCGAGCAGAAATAAAGTTTAATAGAATAATAAATCAATTCAAAGCTATCCCAGCCAGTCATATTCCTACTGAGATATGCTGGCTACTAGCTGCCATTCCTCCTAGTCAAGACAACATTAGGGAACTGGTGCAGCTAGAAGCAAAAAAACGTGCAATTTTTGGGTTATGTACCCCCCAAGAGTGGCAACGGATTCAAAAAAGGCATAACCAGAAGCGCCAAGTCCTAGATTGTCGTCGCCATCGCTCTCTAGTTTTCTGAATTTATTTGTACTTATTTTTGACCAACATTATAGATAGAGGAATGATTGATGCTTGCTGAATGGTATTTTTGCTGCTGTATTAGTGCTAACCCATCTGACACAGAAGCTTTTTTATCAATTCTGGATAGTTTGGAAAATCCAGACAGTGATTCTCAGTTACTTTACTTAGCCTATAAGGAGCTAAAACGCACAGAATATAGAATGCAAATCTATGCTGTGCCTGCTGTACTGAAGTCACTGCATCGAGACGATCTTCCGGCTGGACTAAAAAATACGATTAAGCGCTACCTAAAGGATTTAGTCAAAAATGTACCCGAAAAAGTAAAAAACTCAATTCTGCAACTCATTAACTTAGTTTTTTCTAGTCAGTCTTCTGAAAAAATTATCCAAGTTGTCAATACTTTTGTTGCCGAAAGCAAACACTTACCAGAACGGCGTCTGACTCCTACACCCTATCTTGACTTGAAAGAATTTTTGCCGGAAACGCTTGTGCTGGCAATTCTAGCCGATCAACTTGAAAATAATGAAAAATTAATTGATGAACTGATTATAGCAGTTAATGATCAGGAGCAAACCGATTCAAACATTAGTCTGTTCCTTGAAGCAGCGCTAGATTATCAATTTGGTCGTCTAGCCTTTCGGCTTTCTGTATTGATCGCCTCACTAACATCGACTGAATATCCAGACACACTGCGCTCTTTAATTGCCCAAAAAGCATCTGTTGCAGCACAGGCTGTTGCAGCACAGGCTGAACCTGATCTATTAGATGCCTATGCGATCGCATTATTCAGAGATAAAAGTACAAAAAATACACCTCATAACCAGTGTAAGCGGATTATTCAAGAATCGTTAAGATTGAGTGAACTGCGTAATTTGATTCGAGAAGTTTCAGGGCAAAACCCTCAAGATTTAGATGTGCCGTTCCGTTATGTCGGCATTAAAAATACCCCAAACCGAACGGACTGTTTACCAATTTTATACTGGCAGATCGTTTTATGGGAGCTTGCCGCTCAGATCGATGCATCAACAACTGCTGATGAGCTAGTTAAATTCTGGTATCCACCAACACCGACTGGGTTGCCACAATCTCTAAATGTCAATTGTTCTGAAACAGATTTAGCACAGGTAAAATCTCACTTTCAATCTCTTCTAAATCTACGAAGTTTACCGATAAAAATTTCGCTAAAAGTAAATCATGCAAACAAATTTTATATTAATAATGAATATAGATGGATTTTGTATTCTCCTTGGATAGCACTACTTGAAGATCCCCAGGAAATAACAAAATTCATAAGCATTAAAAAATGGAGAAAACTGGTAAAACTGTATCCATCTGCTGATGAACCAACGCTCCTATTTCGCACGATGGGTGCTGCATTTGTCGCTATTCGCCTACTGCAACAACTATCGCAAGACAATTTTGAACAGATTGAGTTTGCTGCCCGATTTATTGCTCACGCTTCAGATGTAAACGCCACAGTTCAGAGACGCTATGACAATAACAATAACAATAACAATAAAAAATCTTCTCTGCCTCCTCCGCCTCCTCCTTTAGAGGGACTATTGAAATTTTTAGTACAGCAAATTACCCTTGCAGGTACTGGACAGTTTGAGTCAATTCGTCCAGATATTTTTGTCAAGATATGCGATAACGCACAGGAAGAGGAAGAAGGAGTTAAACCCTCAGATGAAGAGTCTGTATTTCTGAATTTCGTTCTCCCAGAAGTGCTGATTTCCTGGATAAAGGATGCTTACCCTAGTGCAGTTAGCTCTGAACTATCAAGCTCTAAACTATCAGGGCGTTGGTTGAGCTTGATTCGTGATGCTTGCAATCATCATATTAGAGTATCTCGTTACTATTTTGACTTCAAAAAACAGCAGGAAGCTGCTTTAGTCGCCCGTTTTTTGCATCCTGAATTATCACGTCAACTAGATGAGCGTTTGAACTGGGAAAGTGAACGCTTAAAGCACGAAAAAAAGCCGAAAGAAAAAGGTCTTTGGCTAGCACACCGTCGAAAACTTCTCTTAACAAAACAATTACATCCCAATGAATGGCGTAGCTCTGAATGGGATTGGGATAAGGTCAATTGGGGAGATAATTCCAAAGAAATAGCATCCAATCGTCTGGTTTATACGTTAGAGTTGTTAGACGCGATCGGGCATTATAGTCCTGAATATGAAATAGATCCAAACTTCTTAAAAGAAACATTTGATAATTTGAAGCACTACCTGAATGGTGTGGGGCAAGCTAAGGAGCTTGATCGGTTTATTCGCTTGCGGTTGCTCGAATTTATAGACAGCTCCATTTTAAAAAACAGAGCTGAAGAACAAAATATACTTGCTTCTGTGCTGATCGAATACGGAAGTATCTACGAGATTAAAAGTCTGCTAGAACGAGTGTATCCCACGGAAGCAGATGGCAGAACATTTAAAGAGACAGAACCCGCTCGTCAAGATTTACAGGTGGCATTGTTGCCAATGATATCTAATTTTCTAGAAAAACATAGGGTATTGACTGAGGATAATTATGATCAAACTGACAACTTGAGTCAACAAGTGAAAGCCAAAAGTCCGAGAGAAACGTATAAACAATTACAGTATGTAGAACTTTTCCAAGAATGGATAACGCGATTGCTCTATTTGAGTAGTATTCCCGAAAATAATGAAGGTTTTAGTGAACTTGGTGTTAACCTTGCCAATTTACGTCGCACATCATTGAACAAAAAAGCAACCACCACGATTAGAACTAAATCCTTCAATGTAGAATCCCGGAATAATCAGAAGTTAATTAATACGAATAAGGAATACATGGATGATTGGTTAATTAAGGCAATTAATTACAATTGTGACCGTCTTAATGTAACCATGTTTTATGAAGATTATGATTTAAACGGAGTTGAAAATTTAGGCTCTTTCAGACTAGCTATGATAAATTACTAAAAAATAATCTCCATAATCCTTGCTACGCAAGAATCATGGAGATTAAAAAAAGCAATGATAATAAAACAGTCTTTTGATTCTGTTAGAGCCTTTGCGACTTAAGAGTTTAAGCTCATTTAAATTGCTAATTTGCCATAACCAGTCTAAGAGAGCCAAAATTTATTTAGAAAAAAACTCCATGAGGTTCGGGTACTGGAGCATCAAACTGATCCGCATTTGAACGTTGTAGCTGTGGTGGTTGATGTTCCTCCTACAGAAGAAAACGCTCATTCTCAATGGAAAAAATATACGTTTGATTGTGGGTTTGAGTTTCCGTTAATTTACTCATCCAATCAGTCTTTGAATTTCAATCTTGGAGATCGCGTCAAGCTGCCTATTCGGCAATTAAAGGAGGGGAATGAACTGCAGTGGAAAGTAAGGGTATCGGAGCACCATTCGATAAAAAGCTTAACCTACAAAACTCTGCCAGGAGACATCGACAAAATCGAAGTTGATGAAATTTGGAAGGATGGTCGGCGAACTTGGTCTTTGCAGCGTCTAAGTAATACAGAGAACATTACCGATAAGGTGAATCTACGCTTGTGGGATGCTAATATTTCTCGTGTCTTTTGTCAACAATCCTCATCGTTAAAGCGTGAAGTCTTCGCCAAACTTGTACAGCAGGAATGGGTACCTTTTGACCTTGATTTCAGTGATTTACTTTTCCAGGTGTTTCATTCTCAGCCGTGCAGTCATATAGCGGTTTTAACTTTGATCGGGGAAGAGATTGGGCAATTTGGCGAGAAGGTATGGCGGTTTTCTCGTCAACCGGGAGAAAACTATCTGATTGAACAGCATCGTTTTTTAGGGGATGATGCTACAACTCTCAGTGACGCGATCGCAAGCTATCAAGACCGTAAAGACAAGGCGGTGGGATTGCTCATCTCAGTCAAACCCGACTTTGAAGCGGGTCAGGTAGGTCTAAGGCTTGTCACTGATGCCATCAATAATGAATTGTACCCAAATTTAAGCGTTCCCTTTGATGAGCGGAATATTCAGTGGCGCGAACTGTTTGCTCGGTCTGATGAACGGTTAATTGCCAAAAAAGATGATGATGTTAACTGGTTCTTTCACCTTCAGGAAAATGGTAAAAATGAGATTCCTGGTTATCCTCGTAAGGTGAAAGTGGAATGGGTTCCTGGAACATATCTTTCAAATCTAACAACTGCGGATTTGGAGAATATCGAATGGAAAGAACCAGAATGGCGAGACGCTACTGTAAAAGGTGAAACACCTCCATTTTACAAAATTACCCCTCAAAACAACGACTGGGTAGCGTTTCTTGATCGTTGGCTAAATTTACCTGAGAAACAGTATATAGAAGCCGGATGTCGCGTCAGTCTTAAAGGGGCACAATCACTGGGATCGATCTATCGTGAAAAAGATGGCTTTGTACGCTGTCGTACAAGTGAAAATGTTTTAGTTTGGGTGCAAGCTGAATCCCTGACAATGCTTCCTCTAAAACATCAGACCAAACTTCCGATTGGTAAAAACCGAGAGGCAGAGATTTTTTGGATCGAATGGTTTGAAATCCAAGTTCGTCCTGATATCAAAGACGAACCTCCTGATGAGGCGATTCAAAATCACCGATGTGTTGGCATCATAACCCTTGTGCCAAAGTCAGGAACAAAGGGAAGCCAGTGTCAAGTGGTTTGGCAAGTGAGCCAAGGGAAAATTCAAGAGCAAGGTTTGCAAATTGATAATTTGGCAAAAATCTATCTTGAGCAAGGCTATAATATTGTTGGACAAAAGCATTATGGGCAGTGGAAATTTCATCTTGAAAAACCTAACATTAGGTGTAGAGCAATCTGGTCGTTAAAAGAGTGGAAAAGCTGTGAAATAGACGAACTATACTACTTGGGAACAGTAACTTCTGAAGGTAAAGAGTTAGACATTGCCGAGTCAACGTCATTTCCTGGTCAATTAATTCGTTTGCCTGATCAACCTCAAGAAACCTCTCATCTGGCAAGAGGAAAAAAAATCGACAAAAAACTGAGGTTTAGCGAAAACGGTTTGTGGGAAGATAACCGTACAAGCAATACTGCCCGTTACAAAGACACTTTTGATGAACAATCCTCCGAGTACCTACGTGCAATCCTGAAACTAGATGTTCAGCTTTTGATCGGTAACTGTAGAAAATGGATAGGCAATGAAAAGGTTACTGTTCAAGGGGTTGAATTAGTTCTGACGCCGACGCCCCGAAATGAGCAAAAATATGTATTGCGAAGACGATTTAATTTACGACCGATTTATGATATTAAACGACCAAACACAAACATTGATGCTGATTCATTGAAATATAAACAGGAACTAGACAAATATCTGCAAAGAAAGTCACCTACACCCCTCAGAGCAACATTTGCTAAACATAGAGATGAACTCGGATTTTGGTTGTTCCCAGGGTACGAGATCAGAGTGCCGGAGGACTCTTACTCTTCTGGGCAGAATTGGACATCTTGGGTGCCCCTTGCGTCTGAGCAGGGCAAATTTGTTATGGCGGGTAATTACTCTGACCAGGCTAGGATTTGTTTATTTATGAAACAGGGGCAAGTCAGGGCTTCCTGCCGCTTAGTGCCACCTCTTACCCTTCAAGAATTTAGAGTTGATTCCTGTGAAGCACCCGCCTCAAATACTGATGTCTTTTTGCTCAAAGACAAAAATCTTCGTCTCTACTATGTGGGACCCGAAGACGTTAATAAGTTGACAGGGGAGCCGCATCCAGAGATTCATCACCGATTTGAAATGGGATATGGTGAAACGTTACTGATTCCTGAAAGTCAACTTGAATTTGATGATGGCTCGTTTAGTAAAGCACAATTAACCCTCTTTTATGGCGACCTAATCAAAGTTATTTCATTCAAAGAGACAAGACTTGAAGATAGTGGCAACGACCAAGGCTACCCGTATATACTCAATATTAAGAGTCTTTATCTTCAGTGGTCTGAAGCTCACCAGCTTTATTATCAAAGAAGTCGCTATCAAATTGTCCACTTGCTTCACCTCAATCCTCAGAGCCAAGATCTAGAAATTTCCTATATTGATGGATTTAACGAAAATGCGCTTGCTCAACAGCGAAAATTTGAACCCAAGCGATTCAAAGCCTATCTCACACCAGAAAGCCAAGTCCGACTGTCTCAACGACAGCAAAGATGGCGGGACAATGAAGAATCAGATCCGGTGATTTTTGGACGCTTAGACGAAGAGCGCTTCAGAAGCAGCCACGGTAGAGACATCTACTTTGATCATGTGAGATTGTCGTTTGTGGAGTCTGACAAAGGTTCGTGTTTGCTCAATAGAGATCTGGTATTTCTCAGAGCTAATAAGATTATAAAATCCGGGGAAAATGATATGGCTTTGACGCTCAAGCCCCCCAAAGGATTTGACCAAGAAGATATTGGCAAAGATGCGAAGAGGCTGCGGGTGTTGCGACGGAGTTTCTCAGCTCGGGAAAACCTTCTTAAACAAATTCATCAAGAAAAAGGAGAATACTATTTTCAAGATGATCGTCTGCTGATCCAACTCGCTCAGAAACAGGAGCGAAAAATTACTTCACACTTGCTGATGAAAGGCGATCAAGCCCCAACTCGAAAAGCATCGGCACTGATCGGAGCCGTCTCGAACCTTGGTAAAGCAGGACTGTTAGCAACAATCGTGAGTGCAGACGATAGGGGTGGGGTGCAAATCGAATATAAACCGGGAATCTTCATCCATCTGAAACCTAATCAGATTCAATCTCTACCCGATGATCTACCAAAAGGCACAATTGTTCGCATTGAGGCATCTGAGCGGAAGGTGAATATTACCCGTGCCGCATTTGGAAATGCCCAATATGTTTCAGAAAACATTCGACCTGTGGTGATATTGCCAACAAACGATATAAAACGACTTGCTCCAGAAAACTGGGCGAGTCAAGGTCGGTTTACGATTGGGGGTTTACCTGATATTACTGCTCATCCTGGTACCTATATAAATGAGCAATGGCATAACACACCGCCATCCCAAGCCATAACTGATTTGATGGCAAGACAGCACCCCAAGATCGCCTGTTTGGGGGAAGCGGCAACGGGAGATTACCGAATTGCACCACCTTCTGATAACTTCCCTTGTGGTCACCTGACCCGGATAGACAACAGTTTAACAGTACAGTATGTGCCATTGAATTCAACACCAACAGATTCAAACAATCCCATCCTTCCCTGGCATTTGCTCTCCTTTGGAGATGAATCAGTACAGCACATCATTAATCGAGCTAATTCAGCATCGTGGCGTTATCACGACAATGAAACCTTTACCTGGGTTTCAGATACACAAAAATTGGAGGTTGAGAAGCTGTGTGACTATACGGTTTGGACTGGTCCTATTTTCTTTCAATCAGTTAACGGAGAGCTGAGATTACGGTACAGCCAATCCGAGTTTCGCAGGTTTGGCTTCCCGGTTGAGGAGCTAATTTACGCACTCAAGCAAGGGGGGCGATCGCATTCCTATCCGATCGCAGGGATTTCCAAATCTAAGGCAGATCATTCTCAATCTTGGGAGTATACTGTGTGGATTGAGTTAGCGCCTGGACGCTTGGTTGAACTACCCACCCAGTTGATTGTCTGGGGTTCCGGCGTAAATAACAAATATCAGTCACTGACCAATTTGATGCACTGGCAGGGGTTTGCACCAGGCGATCAGGTTGAGCTTGACCTTGTCTCAACTGATCCGTTGACCATTGATCGGATAGCCCTGAAAAACTGGATTCCAGGCGCTCGTCATGCTTTGGGTTCAAACCGTTGCTTCTTACCAGTCGAGGCTGTAGATGAAAAGCAAGGAGAAATTACTCTTGGGCGTGGAGAGTTTAAACTCACACTGCCCTTTGCTGATCAGAATCCAAACTGGTTGATGGCGATCCTCACTCCTGAAAATGATATACACGGGATTACTCCAACATCTCCTAAACGTCATCCTAAGCTTAATGATGTTGTGTTTTTGGAAATCAACGCTCAGGATCAACTCGCTGTTGTAGGTTTTGAGACAATGAAACCTTTACTCGACAAGAAAAAGGCAGATGATTGGAAACGTCACCCAATTACTGGTTGCTTAATAACGACAGGCAAACTCTTCCTGAAGAAAGAATTGCTGAAAGATTGGATTCGTGCAGCAGGTGGTGTCTTACCAGTCACAGTTGAAGGACTACACAAGCCTGATGAAGATCAACAAGCTCAACATCTCCTATTCTTCTCAATGCGACATCAGCAGGACGCTGCGCTAATTCCACCTGGCTGTATCAGTCTTGCCCGTTTTGTTGATTTGATCTATTACCTGATCAATACACGGCAATGTTGCGATGTGGTGGTGGTTTAATTACCCTGCCCATGAGAGAAGTTGTTTCTGGCTTAGATCGATCCCTCTACACTGAGGCAGCAGCAAAGCTTAAACACAATCAAGTCTCTTTTTGGTTACGTCAAGAGCAAAACGGCATTAAAGTGGGCTTCAGCGATGACTTTAGCAATCAAAACCTACTGGTCAAATCATTAGACATTCTCCTTCAAAAGGATGGTGAAGGAGAAGCTGGGTTAATTTGTCAATCGGTTGAGACAACCACACTACACTGGTTTCCTATTCAAGAAGCTGCCTGGACGACTCTATCGGTTGCAGAATTCCACGATGTCTTTAAATCAAAGGGTACATTCAAAGTTAAACGCAAGCCCATCACCCTCAAGAAGGGGGTAAAGACTTCTATTATTTCTGTGCTTGACGTGCCAGATGTCAAAGATGAGTCGGAAAAACTTGTAGTTGGTCAGGAACTATTTGTGCAAGTAGTTAAACAGGTTGAAACGAACGATGAGAACAAGCAGCGATATCTAGTGGAGTCGTTGAAAACTCAGGTCATCTTAGACTGTGAAATCTATGAGGATTGTCAACCTTTACAACCAGGTGAGACACTTCCTGTTGAAGTTGTATCGCACATCAAAGGTAGTCCAGAACTAATCACGGTTGTCCCAGTTGGCAAGAAGCCAAAATACTTAGACCTGCCCACTTGGATGACAAAGCAGTTGCCTGAACTTGGAGAACTGCGGCAATCAATACGCCAATACTTCAGATGGCGGCACAGTGAAAGTTTTATCAATCCTGGAGATCCTAGCGATTTGCTTGATCGATTGCTCTGTCATTATTTCAACGATACCTATGGCACTACCGATGGAAAGGCAGCGCGAAACTCCGATCCCAAAAGTCAGTTAGAAGTTGCCAAACAATGGGAACAACAAAACCGATATAAGCCTGAAATTAACGCAGCGTTTGCTATCATGGCAATCCTGCTGCTGAACAAGCATGAAGAGACGAAGTTGGAGGCTTACCAGTTAACTCAAAACTTGGGACTACGCGCACTTCGTAGCCTACATATTGAGGTTCTGTATCAGCGATGGTTTAATACTCAAGATAATCGACAACGAACGGATGGGCTATGGCAACGGCTACAGGAATTAGAGAGTGAAGAACATTTATATGTTCCTCTCAAAGAAAATAGTCCTGCTGCTATCAGACAATTTTGTAATGCTGTTGAGATGCGAGCCGATAAAACACTTCTCCCCATTGCCAAAAGTTTATCTGCAGCATTAGGTGAATTATCCAGCACTGTAGAACTTGAGGATCATGCTTGGATTACAAAGAAGCTGATTTACCTTTATCTCACTTTGCATCCTAAATCTAGGATAAACAAGTTACAAAAATATCACACAGACCAACTACATAAAATCTTGAAAAGAATAGACCAAAATGGATGTATTATGCTTCTAGATCCTCTACATTATCATGTTCAACCCAATCATTACTCTAAAAATTTAGGAAAAATTGATTTATGGGAAGAGTTGTTTCCCCAAGAACACATCAAGGCGGATTGGAAAAGCTGGATTTTGCAGCAAATCGATCACTTAGATGCGTTGACTGACAAATCCATTGCACTAGGAGAAAATATCAATGAATTGAAATGTCGCTTCCGGCGAATTAACCAAATCATAGAGGAGTAATATAAATAGTTATGGAAGATACTAATACTGATTTTGAGCAAATAGAGCAAGAGTTACAAGAATTAAGAAGGCGTTTTTCCAAAGCTGATATAGTTTTGAGAGAGTTAGAGGAAATTCAAAATGAATTTGAAAAACTGGCTGAAACTTACAAACAACTAAAAGAAGATGAAAAAAGCATATCTCAGTTAAAATCGGAAGTAAGTGAGGTGATAACGCAAATATTACAAAGTTATAAAAGTTTTGAAAAGCGTTTCAATGAACTCCACGATAACAATCAACTAAAAACCGACAATATCAAATCAGAAATATTAGAATTAAACCAGCAATTTACTGAGAAACTTACAGAAAATAAATTAGCTTTAAATTCTCTAGAACAAAGATTGGAGAATATCGAAAATAATGTCACTGATTTGACGGAACAGATTCACTTGCTCAATCAAAAAGACGCTGCAATTCAAAATTTCATAGAACAAGGACTGGAAAAAATCGAAAACAATGTCAGTGATTTGACGCAGCAGCTTCACGGACTCAATCAAAAAGACACTGCAATTCAAAATTCCCTGGAACAAGGACTGGAAAAGATTGACAATAGTGAAATTAAATTCACGAAGCGGCTTCACTTGATAGAGCAAAAAATCGCTTCAACTCAAAAAGATTTTAAGCAGCAAAACAAGCAAATGCGTAACCTCAAAATTGCAATAACAATGATGTTTTTATTTTTTGTTGGGTTGTTTATTGTAGTTTTGCTGGAGGGGTGATACTAAGTGGCCGTCTAATCTAGAATCTAGAACTTATAGTTATATATAACCTACATTCCCATTCCGCAGATATTCAAGCCCAAATTTTGCACTTCAAAATGTAGAACAAAAGGTAACAAGACCTTTTAGCTATGAAAGACCGACGCTGGCTTAATCGCCAAAAAGCTGGGGATATTGCTGAACGGTCATTGAACAATCTGAAAAATAACGGTAAAGTGCCAGAGTATAGCGCACATAAGCCGAATCTAAGTTGCTGAGGCTGAACCTGATCAGGCTGGCATCGAGTAAGCTGTCGGTGTAAACTATTACGATTTGGGAACGTGTAATTATGTCACTAGCTGAGGTGCTTCCTGCTGCACGACGACTCACCCCAACGGAAAAGCTCAAACTGATCCGAATTTTGGCTGAAGACTTGGAGACGGCTGAGGATATTTCACCGTTGGAACCCTTTAAAATTTATGACTTGCCAACCCCATACAATTGCTTTGGGGCAGGCGCAGCTTTAATGGAAACTCTCAAACGCTCAGATGCAAGTCAGCAGTGATATATGCGGTTTAAATATTCAACCACTAGCCCAACTCAAAATGAGTTTGACAGCCTGCCCAGACTTCCGCTACTGCTACATCGGGAAGACCAAACCGTTGAAGCAATTGGGCTAGTGGATAGCGGTGCTACAGTTAATGTCTTACCTTTTGAACTCGGTCTTCAATTAGGGGAAATTTGGGACGATCGCAAAGCTATTATTCAGTTAGCGGGTAATCTCAGCAATCAGCCAGCGATGCCGTTTTCTGCGATCGCCCAAATCGCAGACTGTCCACCAACTGAATTGCTGTTTGCATGAGTGCAGCGTCCAAACACACCATTGATTTTGGGTCAGACCAACTTTTTTCTGGAATTCGATGTGTGCTTCTACCGTTCTAAATTGGAATTTGAAGTCAAGCCGAAATCTCCTTAGCCAGACGCCCATTAATCGATACAATTATCCCTGTGCCATTTGTACAAGGGTTCCATGTCTACTCTATCCTCTGCCCCCTTTTCCCCTGAAGAAATCGCCGCTGAAGGACTCAAACCGGACGAATACGCGGAAATCGTTAAACGCCTAGGGCGTCACCCCAATAAAGCTGAACTGGGGATGTTCGGCGTCATGTGGTCGGAACATTGTTGCTACAAGAACTCCCGCCCCCTCCTCAAACAATTCCCTACCACCGGGAACCGTATCCTTGTTGGTCCTGGGGAAAATGCGGGTGTGGTAGATTTGGGCGACGGACTCCAACTCGCGTTTAAAATTGAATCCCATAACCACCCCTCGGCGGTAGAACCCTATCAAGGTGCAGCCACAGGCGTGGGCGGAATTCTCCGGGATATCTTTACCATGGGGGCGCGTCCCATTGCCGTTTTGAATTCCCTGCGCTTCGGTTCCCTCGATAATCCCCGCACCCGGCGATTATTTACAGGTGTTGTGGCGGGTATTTCCGGGTATGGTAACTCTGTTGGTGTCCCCACCGTTGGCGGTGAGGTTTACTTTGACCCCGCTTATACTGGGAATCCCCTAGTAAATGTGATGGCGCTGGGATTGATGGAAACCCCAGAAATTGTTAAATCGGGGGCGTCAGGAATTGGGAATCCGGTGCTGTATGTGGGTTCCACGACTGGACGCGATGGGATGGGCGGTGCTAGTTTTGCCAGTGCAGAACTGACCGATAAATCCATGGATGACCGCCCAGCGGTGCAAGTAGGCGACCCCTTCTTGGAAAAATGCCTGATTGAAGCCTGTTTAGAAGCCTTTAAAACTGGGGCGGTAGTCGCGGCACAAGATATGGGGGCGGCGGGGATTACTTGTTCCACCTCGGAAATGGCGGCAAAGGGGGGTGTGGGAATTGAATTGGATTTGGATTTAATCCCAGTCCGCGAAACCGGCATGGTTCCCTATGAATATTTACTCTCGGAATCCCAGGAACGGATGCTGTTTGTGGCACACAAGGGACGAGAACAGGAGTTAATTGATATTTTCCACCGTTGGGAACTGCAGGCGGTTGTCGCGGGTACGGTGATTGCAGAACCAATTGTGCGGATTCTGTTTCAAGGGGGAGTGGCGGCGGAAATTCCGGCTACGGCGTTATCGGATAATACGCCGATTTATGATCGGGATGTGTTGACTGAAGCACCAGACTATGCAAAGGATGCTTGGCAATGGACGGTTGAGTCATTACCGAGTTGTACTCGTACCGGAATCGAAGTTCCGGGTGAGGCTAAATCCTGGAGTGATATCCTCCTGCAACTCCTGGATACACCTACCATTGCCTCGAAACGCTGGGTCTATCGTCAGTATGACCATCAGGTGCAAAATAATACGGTAATGCTTCCTGGTGGTGCAGATGCGGCAATCATTCGCTTACGTTCCCCGGAATCAGGCAAAAATGCCCAATCCGGTGTCGCGGCTACGGTGGATTGTAATTCTCGCTATGTCTATCTTGACCCCTACCAAGGGGCAAAGGCGGTGGTTGCAGAAGCGGCACGCAATTTAAGCTGTGTGGGTGCAGAACCTGTCGCCGTTACCGATAATCTGAATTTTGGGTCACCGGAAAAGCCGATAGGATACTGGCAACTGGCATCGGCTTGTCAGGGTATCGCTGAGGCTTGTGCAGAATTGGCGACGCCTGTGACGGGGGGAAATGTCTCGCTGTATAACGAAACCGTGGATAGTCAGGGAAATCCGCAACCGATTTATCCGACTCCGGTGATTGGGATGGTGGGGGCGATTCCTGATTTGAGTCAGATTTGTTCTCAAGGATGGCAGGGTGAAGGCGATTTAATTTATTTATTGGGATTATCGCTAACTGTAACTACACCTCATCTAACCTTAGGGGGTTCAGAATATTTAGCCGCGATTCATGGGGTTGTGGCGGGGAAACCCCCAATTGTGGATTTTGAGTTAGAACGTCGGGTGCAAGCTGCTTGTCGCGAGGGAATTCGACGCAGTTTCCTGAATTCAGCCCATGATTGTGCCGAGGGCGGATTGGCGGTGGCGCTGGCAGAATGTTGTATTTCTGGCGGATTGGGGGCTGAGATTCAATTGGGATTGGCTGAGGCGTCTGGGGAACGGCGTTGGGATGAAATTTTATTTGGCGAAAGCGCCAGTCGGATTCTGGTGTCGGTGCAGCCGGAAGCCCAAGAGGATTGGGAGGCTTACCTGAGGGAGTATCTGGGGGAATCTGCCCAGGGTTGGCAACGGTTGGGGAGGGTTAAATCTCTCTCGGAAGGATTAAAAATTTCAATGAATGATCATCCTCCCTTAATCAACGCTACGATCGCAAATATGAGCGATCGCTTTTTTAACGCCCTAGAACGTCGCTTGTAGCCCTGTTGAGTCATAGCTGTTCAACAAGCTTAAGCTGAATGCTACTGACTGGTAGGCTGGTGGGTTTCGACTTCGCAAGAGCCCACCCTACGGTAGCTGCCCAGGATTGGCAATGGTTGGGGATGGTTAAATCTCTCTCGGAAGGATTAAAATTTTCAATGAATGATCATCCTCCCTTAATCAACGCTACGATCGCAGATATGAGCGATCGCTTTTTTGACGCCCTAGAACGTCGCTTGTAGCCGTGTTGAGTCATTCACGGTTTCCGGCGGACAAAGAATAAATGACATAAGACATCAGACAAATGACAAATTAATGGTATCTTTAAGGAATCGTTAAGTTTAATTAACGATTCCCAATTGATTTGCGTTAATACAAGTCGAACTGACTGCCACTATCAGGAGTAAGCTAATACCGATGATTCTCCAGCCACCCCACTCCTCTACCCCCA
The DNA here is from genome assembly GCF_040218875.1 of Coleofasciculus sp. D1-CHI-01. NCBI lineage: Bacteria > Bacillati > Cyanobacteriota > Cyanophyceae > Coleofasciculales > Coleofasciculaceae > Coleofasciculus > Coleofasciculus sp. D1-CHI-01. The sequence continues at coordinate 1,887 of NZ_JAVJQP010000011.1, read as the reverse complement.
ATCCTGCTGCATCTGACGAGATTGTCAGCCAACGCCCCGACAAACCTGAAGAAGCTTGCGGGGTTTTTGGTATCTATGCACCAGACGAAGATGTCGCCAAGCTAACTTATTTTGGTTTGTTTGCCCTGCAACATCGGGGTCAAGAATCAGCGGGGATTGCCACCTTTGAGGGAGAACAGGTGCGTCTCTATAAGAATATGGGACTTGTCTCCCAAGTCTTTAACGAAGATATTTTGAACCAAATGCCCGGAACAATCGCGGTGGGTCATACCCGTTACTCGACAACTGGGTCAAGTCGGGTTGTCAATGCCCAACCTGCTGTTGTGAATACCCGCTTAGGGTCTTTGGCTTTGGCACACAATGGTAATTTAGTCAATGCTCCGGAATTGCGAACCCATTTAGAGAACCGCAACTATAATGAATTTTTGACCACAACGGATTCTGAGATGATTGCGATCGCGATCGGTGCGGAAGTGGATCAAGGGAAGGATTGGCTAGAGGCGGCGATTAGTGCGTTTAACCTCTGCCAAGGTGCCTATAGTTTAGTGATTGGCACGCCGGAAGGAGTGATGGGAGTGCGTGATCCCCATGGAGTGCGTCCTTTGGTGATTGGTACATTAGGCACGAATCCGATGCGTTATGTCCTCGCTTCAGAAACCTGTGGATTAGATATTATTGGGGCAGAATACTTGCGGGATGTTGAACCCGGAGAATTGGTTTGGATTACCGAAGCCGGGATGGCGTCATTCCACTGGAGTCAAAAACCCCAACGGAAGCTGTGTATATTTGAAATGATTTATTTTGCCCGCCCGGATAGCGTGATGCAGGATGAAAGCATCTACAGCTATCGGCTACGGTTGGGGCGTCAATTGGCAAAAGAAGCGGCGACTGACGCCGATATTGTAATTGCGGTACCGGATTCCGGTGTACCCGCCGCGATCGGCTTTTCCCAAGAGTCGGGAATTCCCTACGCGGAAGGGTTGATTAAAAATCGCTATGTGGGGCGCACGTTTATTCAACCGACGCAAAGTATGCGAGAGTCGGGGATTCGGATGAAACTGAATCCGTTGAAAGATGTTCTCATGGGTAAGCGAGTGATTATTGTAGACGATTCGATTGTTCGGGGAACCACGAGTCGGAAGATTGTTAAAGCGTTACGGGATGCAGGGGCGGCTGAGGTTCACATGCGGGTTTCTGCACCCCCTGTGACTCATCCCTGTTTCTATGGGATTGATACTGATTCTCAAGACCATCTTATTGCTGCAACTAATTCGGTTGAGGAAATTACTGAACAAATTGGGGTGGATTCTCTGGCGTATGTGAGTTGGGAAGGGATGATGCTGGCGACTCAAGATAATGCGAATACGTTCTGTTCGGCGTGTTTTACTGGAGATTATCCGATTCCCGTTCCCGAACGACTAAAACGGTCTAAGTTGATGCTAGAAGAAGCGAAGGTTTAAGCTGAACATTCCTTGGCTTCTGCGATAAATCGGGCGCACGTCAGTCATTGGTGTCAACCTTAATGGTGGTGGGTTTCGACTTCGCTCAACCCACCCGACGACATATCAAAGGTTTTGGCGATATCACAATGCTTATTTCGGCACCATTGTAGAGACCGTCCATGTTTGGTCTCTACATAAATGATGTGTCCTAACCGCTATGGCGGTTGCTATAACTTAAAAGGATGCTTCGCTTTTTTTTGCACGGAAGGGGGAGCATCAAAGCCCCTCCAAATAAAAAAAGATATTGGCTCTTTCAGACTAACTATGATAAATTACTAGCCAAAATACCAATTAAGCAGAACCCTTCTTCTAAAATTATCAAAATTATTTAACCCATAACCTCTTCTTTTAATTAGCTTAATTTTTTGATTAATTCCCTCCACTG
>NZ_JAVJQP010000010.1:0-3351 GCF_040218875.1 Coleofasciculus sp. D1-CHI-01 | reverse complement strand
GCTGCTCAAAAAAACTCTCAAGAGTCCCAAAAACAATTACTGTTTCTTTAGAAGATATTCAAGTGTTTAATTTTTCAGACTTTTTCCCTTGATTGGATGTGTAGTTTCTTGTACTTCAAGTTGAAGTGCGGAGTCTAGGATCTAGCCCAACGAAAGCACCGTGTTCTGTTAGTCGATCTTGATCCCCAAGCCTCATTGACTACATTTATGGGAGAAGATCCGGTTGAGTTGAAGACTACCGTCTACGACGCGATCGCGGGAGAAGCTCCCTTACCGATTCATGGTAAAATCCATGGACTTGATCTCGCTCCGGCTAATATCAACTTGAGTGCCGCTGAGTTGGAATTAGTCAGCGCTCTGATGCGGGAGATGCGCCTCAAAGATGCTTTGGCTCCGTTTTTGGACAACTACGAATTCATTTTAATTGACTGTCCTCCCAGTCTGGGGATTTTGAGTGTGATTGGATTGGTTGCTTCGACTCATGTCCTTGTCCCCATTCAAACTCAGTTCAAGGCATTCCAGGGAACCGATTTACTCCTCAACACAGTAGCGCGACTTCGTGCCAAAGCCAATCGTAATTTAGCGATCGCGGGATTTGTCCCGACCATGTACGATGGTCGTACTGCTCAAGAAAGCCGGACGCTCAAAGCTATCCAAGAGCAGCTAGAGCCATTGGCAACTGTTTATGAGCCGATAAAGCGCTCGATTGCTTTTGCTGATGCCTCGGAAAAGCGTCTGCCCTTGGCGAAATCTAGCCCCAAACATCCAGCCGTGGCTGTTCTTAAACGTATTGCTTTATCCTTGGAAAAACTGTGAGTAAAAAAGACCAACCTTATACCAGTCAGTTGAAAGGGGTAGCCGCTCTGTTGGGAGAGCGGGAAGAACCGAATGCCGCCGCTGTGTTAGTGCCAATTACCTCAATTCGCTTACCCAAACAACAACCCCGGCGCTATTTTGATCCAGATAAGTTAGAACAATTGACTTCTTCAGTTAGAAACTTTGGGATTTTAGAACCTCTGTTAGTTCGACGCCTCCATCTAGACAAGTACGAGTTAGTCGCCGGGGAACGTCGTTACCGTGCCGCACAAAAAGTGGGATTGACCGAAATCCCTGTCGTTATCCGGGAACTGACTGATGAAGAAGCGCTGCAACTGGCGTTGATTGAAAACCTGCAACGGGAAGATTTAAACCCCGTTGAGGAAACTGAAGCCATTTTGCAGTTGCTAGCGACTCAATTAGGGAGTAATGTAGAAGAGATTCCCCCTTTGCTATATCGGATGCAAAATGAGGAGAAGGGGAAAGTTACCCAAAACGTTTTGGGTAATGAACAAGCCGAGTTGATTTTAACGGTGTTCGATTCCTTGGGGTTAATGAGTTGGCAGTCGTTTGTCAGTAGCCGTTTACCTCTGCTCAACTTACCCGATGATGTGCTGGACGCTCTACGGATTGGTCAAATTGCATATACCAAGGCACAAGCTCTAGCTCGGCTGAAGGATGCACCACAAAGGCAGGCGTTGTTGAATGACGCGATCGCAGACAACCTCTCCCTCAAAGAAATTACCCAACGCATTAAGCAGCTAAAACAGCCAACAGCCAAACCCCCATCACTTAAAAATCGCTTCCAAGAAACATCGGGGCGTTTGCAAAAAACTAAATTTTGGAATGATCCGAAAAAACACAAAAAGCTGGAACGGCTTCTTCTTCAAATGGAGGCATTGTTAGACGAAGAGTAACTCTGCAATTAGGGAGTGCGATCGCAAGCCTTACTTCAAGAGTACCAAATCCATCTCCGTGCGATCGCTAAATTCTTACGTCAATAAGAAAGCGGGGATCGGGGTAGAGGATGAAAATGGGGGTGTACAATGTACACCCCTGGGTGTCTTGGCGGCTTCCGGAACGGTACGCGACTCTGATATACTGAAATTGGGAAAACTTCACGATGAAGTCTTAGCGCGACTCCTCGACTTAAACCAAAAACGCCACGAAGCAGAAATCTTGGGCGGAAAACACGCTTCTACTAAGGCAAAATCAAACAAGAGGCGCAAATCCAAAGCCACCCAATTCACTCAAACCAACGTCCAGCAGCTCAACCTTTTGGGGGAATAGTGCATGGCAAAGGATATCTACCACGACACTGTAAGAACTGCCTTAGAGAAAGATGGGTGGACAATTACTGACGATACATTCACATTGTCTGCTGGCAAACGGGATGTATTCGTAGATTTAGCTGCTGAAAAACCTTTAACAGCCGAACGTCAGGGTCAGAAAATAGCGGTTGAAGTCAAAAGCTTTATTAGCCCATCTCCAGTCAAAGATCTACAAAATGCTTTGGGACAATATATTCTCTACGCCGAACTCTTAGCCGTTACCGAGCCAGACCGCATTTTATATCTTGCCATTCGAGAAGAAATCTATGTGGATTTTTTCTCCGAACCCATTGTACAAATCGTTCTAGCCAATCATCCCATTAAACTCATTATTTTCGACCCAATTGAGGAGGTTATAGTCAAATGGATACACTAGACCAATATCGCAACTACATCCACAAAATCATTTCAAAATACGCCAGCATTCCCCATATTCACGGACAGATTAAAAGTATCGTGATTGTCAGCGAAGACCGCAACCACTTTCTCCTGATGAATGAAGGCTGGGACGGCAAAAAGCATATTCACCACTGCCTAATTCACGTTCAAATCCTTAATGAAAAACTCTGGATTTATTTTGACGGGACAGAAGACGGCATTACTGATGAACTCGTCGCTGCCGGAGTTCCCAAAGATAAAATTGTTTTAGCTTTTCATCCGCCCTACGTGCGACAGCACACCGGATACGCTGTTGCTTAGCGATTCATATCCTCTTCAGGGCTGTTTTATTCGCTATTACCTAGTAGCACCCTCAGCAGAAATTGGGCACTAAGTCTTTAAAGTGCATGATCACATGGTCGCGCACCCCATTCTTATAAGATTGAATTTCATTGTCATTCAGGTCGCTGGCGTCGAAGATTTCCCGGAGTATGGAGTAACCTTCTAGCCCACACTCCGCACTTCAAAATGTAACATGACAGGTTACAGGGACGTCTCCGAGAACACTAAGCATAAATACTCACTTTACTGAGGGTTGATACATTGAGATAATTAGTCAGTTACCTGTGACTATTTAAAAGAGATATTAACCTTGTCTAAATCAACAATGATAGAAGTCAAAAACCTAGACCATTTGGGGATTATAGCTGGATTAATTGATGAAATAGGAATAGTGGATATCATCAATGAAAAATTAGGAATAGACAAGCGAGAAAAAATCTCATCAGGGCAAGTCGTTAAAGCCATGATTCTCAATGGCTTAGGA
>NZ_JAVJQP010000005.1:0-56547 GCF_040218875.1 Coleofasciculus sp. D1-CHI-01 | reverse complement strand
GGGGGAGCAAGGGTACATTTTACCTGAGCAAGGTGATGCCATACTTATGAAGGATGCTACCCCATTTCCTTGCACTTTATCCACTGTAAATATGGCTCAAAGCATTGATAGCTAAGGGTTTCGGCTTTGTGCAGCAAGCCCTAATTAAAGGTTGGATGGTGTTAATTAAATCCGGCGGGTCGCCCCTACAAGGCTGGTGGGCAATGTCCACCCGACGGGATACCGAGGGTTTCGGCGACTTAAACAGAATATCACTAATGATATTGGCGACAATTTCCGGTTGATTATTGGTGGGTTACGGCGGATATTTCATTAAAAGGTTACTGGAAAAAGGGGATAACCGCCTAACCCACCCTACCGACAAGGTACAGGTATTTTGATGGATTATAACCGTAGGGGCGCACCGACGTGCATTGGTATCAACTTAAGCCGAAAACTAATACTGGAAAGCTTTTAAGCTGTGTCCCGGCGTGGGAGAGGGGCTGGGGGTGAGGGGTTTTCAAATTGACACTGATGCGGTAAAACCCGCCTCTACAGAGATTAAACTTTAAAACTTTATTTGTGAATCATGCATCATGCTTCAATTCGCACGGCTGATATTCATCAAGGGTTACGCTCAGCATGACAAATTCTACCTTAGACTGCAAATTGGTATTAGGAGAAACTTCAAATTAACATTGTTTCAGCAGCGCAATCCACATATCAGGTGGGTTGGAATAATAATTAATCTTATCCACTTGATAGCGATTTGAAGTAGAGCCTCTCTGCAAAATAAGATAGTCACCGGGTTCGACACCTTGACCTTGTTCGGTCATGTATGCCCGAATTCCGCCATCTTTCGGGACGAAGACATGATTGTGATGGTCATTGGATACCTTATAATGATGCGTTCTATTCAATCGCTGGGGTGGATTGGATAAAACTTTTTGGGTTAAGGACGAATCTGGAGCAGAAAGAGTTGCTAAATGGATTGAGGACATATCTGACACGTCTTGGCTAAATATTACAAGTTGTTAGAAAAAGTTATTCCTGAAAATGCACGACTACATTTTCATACCAATTGTTGATTGACTAATTAAGTTTTATCAAAGTTAGTGGCTGCCTATCTCAGCAAAATAGCGTAATTGTTATCCGCATGATCACCGATATTTGGATAAATCAACTATTGTAAAGATATTTTTATATAAATATACAAAATTAAAATAATCTTTTCATCAAACAGGTTAAATAGTCGTGTATCATAAACAAATTTGGGTTTGTTGGCAGCGGTAAAGATAGTTGAAGCACTGGGAGTAGCTGCTGTCATCGAAATGAACACTGTCTATAGTTTTGTAAAATTTTATTAAGGGTAGCTGATGATTCCAGGGGAACTAATCATCCAAAAGGGAGAGATTGAACTGAATGCAGGGCGTCCTACCTTGCGCCTGTCGGTAGCGAATACAGGCGATCGCCCGATTCAGGTGGGTTCTCATTTCCATTTCTATGAAGTGAATGACGCTCTCACCTTTGATCGAGAGCAAGCCAAGGGAATGCGGTTAAACATCCCGGCGGGTACAGCCGTGCGTTTTGAACCGGGAGATGAACGGGAGGTTGAGTTAGTTCCGTTTGTCGGTAGTCGTCAGGTTTATGGGTTTAATGGCAGAGTCAATGGGGCGCTATAACGGGGAGCTGGGGGAGCTGGGGGAGCTGGGGGAGCTGGGGAAGCTGGGGAAGTCATAACATACGCTTATGCTACTCTAGATCCCCGACTTCATGGTTGAAACCTGATGTCACCAATGAATTGATTCAGAAGTTGGGGATTTATCGGATAAGTAGCAAGAATTGTGGCTTAGGGTCAGGAATCGACGGGACTGTGAGCCACCGAGGACGCTTTTATGGGGGAGTTATCCGATACCCGTTGTAATCGTGCGCCAAGTTTCTGTAACTTCGCCTCTAGCTTCTCATACCCTCGGTCTAAATGATGCAGTCCCTGAATTGTGGTTTTACCATCGGCGGCTAAGGCGGCTAATATCAGCGCAGCGGACGCTCGTAAGTCAGTGGCAACCACAGGGGCTCCTGATAACAAAGGCACACCGCGCACGATCGCATTATTGCCTTTAATCCGAATATCTGCCCCCATGCGATTCAATTCAGGAACATGTCCTAAACGATTTTCAAACACGGTTTCGGTAATCACACTATCCCCATCACTCAGGGTTAGGAGTGCCATGAAGGGAGCCTGCATATCCGTGGGAAATCCGGGATAGGGCAAGGTTTCAATATCCGTCGCCCGAATAATTCCGGTCGGAATAATCCGCAGACAGTCGGGGGCTTCCTGAATCACTCTCATGCCAATATCTTGGAGTTTGGCGATCGCGGCGGTAATATGATCGGGCACAACCGGGGACAGGGTGAGTTCTGACTGAGTAATTGCCGCCGCCACTAAAAACGTACCCGTTTCGATGCGATCGGGAATAATCGAGTAGTCTACCGAATGTAAACTGGGAACGCCAGAAATAATAATCGTGTTGGTTCCCGCCCCCCGAATCTTGGCACCCATGGCGTTACAAAAATTTGCCAAATCCACCACTTCTGGCTCTTGGGCAGCATTTTCTAGGATTGTTTCCCCTTCTGCTAACGTCGCCGCCATCATCAGGGTTTCTGTTGCACCCACACTGGGATAGTCCAGATAAATTTTTGCCCCCTTTAACCGCCGCCGTCCATTACCCCTCACATAAGCATGAACCATACCATGCTCAATTTGCACCTCAGCCCCCAGCGCTTGCAATCCCCTAACATGAAGATCGACAGGTCTAGCGCCAATGGCACAGCCACCCGGTAAAGGAACTTGAGCCGCACCCAATCGTGCCAACAGAGAACCAATCACAAAGAAACTGGCTCGAAGCTGATTCACAATCTCGTAGGGTGCTTTTGACTGCTTCAAATGACGAGCATTGATATCCAAGATATCTCCTTGGCATTCTAGCTTTACACCCAAAGCCGCCAGCACCTGACCCATCCGCCCTATATCTACCAGAGAAGGCACATTACGCAGTCGGCAATCTTCAGGACACAGCAGCGCCCCTGCCATAATTGCCAATGCTGAGTTCTTCGCGCCACTAATGGTGACATGTCCTTTTAGGGAAGAGCTGCCCCAAATCTCTAGAACGGAGGCGTTTGGCTTGGGTACAGAGCTGGTATCTGTCAAATTAAGAGAGTGGTTGATAGGTCTATCCTCCAGAATCGGTGAAATCTTGGCATGTTTTAAAATTTGGTTTTGATTCTACCTGAAAGAGGGCAAATGTCTAGATTTGCTCCCCAAAATTAGTGAATCGACCAGCTTTGGATTGTACCTTGTCCGATGCTGAAAATCCGCAAAAAAAAAATAGTTGACAACTGTGTCAGGATTGTTGCATGATTAGAAACTGCATGGAAAATTCAAAAAAGACGCGGAACTGGCGGAATTGGTAGACGCGCTAGATTCAGGTTCTAGTGTTCGCAAGAACTTCCGGGTTCAAGTCCCGGGTTCCGCATTGAAAATTGTAGAGACGTAGCATGCTACGTCTCTACATCCAATTGAAATCATGCTAACCAGTACCAAAAATCCTCTAGTTAAGGCAATTCGGAAATTGCACACAGCCAAAGGACGACGGGAGGAGCAACTTCTGTTGTTAGAGGGAACTCACCTGTTAGCAGAAGCCTGTGCGGTCAATTATCCCTTAGTCACGCTTTGTTGTACACCCGATTGGCAGCACAGTCATCCTCAACTTTGGCAAGACGCTACCCCTCACTGTCAGCGTGTAGAACTTGTTAGCGCCTCGGTTCTCAAAGCCATGGCGACAACGGTTCAGCCAGATGGCGTAGTGGTAACGGCAAAATCTTCATTCCTCGCCCCGCCTCAGATTCCCTGTTCCCTTGGTTTAGTTTTAGAGACGCTGCAAGATCCAGGAAACTTAGGCACGATCATTCGTACCGCAACCGCAGCCGGTGTGGATGGTTTATGGCTAAGTCCAGACAGTGTAGACTTAGAGAATCCCAAAGTCTTGCGAGCTTCAGCTGGTCAATGGTTTCGTCTGCCCATGAGTGCCAATGCTAATCTGAGTCAGGTCGTTAGGCAAAGTCAGGCTCAAGGGGTACAAGTTGTGGCGACTTTACCCAAGGCGACATTAAGTTACTGGGAGGTAGACTGGTGCTGTCCTAGCTTAATTCTACTGGGCAATGAGGCGGCGGGATTGCGTCCTGAGTTAGCGACACTTGCTGATAAATCGGTGCAAATTCCCCTCGGTCAGGATGTAGAATCTTTAAATGTGGCGATCGCGGCAGCTTTAATCGTGTATGAAGCGCTGCGCCAAAGGGTTGGGGGAATAGGTAATAGGGAATAGGCAATAGGCAATAGGCAATGGGCTATAGAAATTTTGTCCCTCATCTTCCCCAGCTTCCCCAGCTTCCCCAGCTTCCCCAGCTTCCCCATCTTCCTCAGCTTCCCCAGCTTCCCCCGCTTCCCCCGCTCTCTATTCCTCTTCCAGTGGTTCAGTGTCGCCAAAAAATGCATCCAGATCAGCCGCCGCTTCTTCGAGAAGATCGAGATCAAAAACCTCATCGTCTGACTGAGCGGATTTTGATTGAGGAGTTTTTGATTGAGGAGTCGGGGATCTCAATGAAGAAGGACGGGATTTCAATTGGGGAGGAGGAGATGTATGACCCAAGAGATTCTCCAGTTGGTCAAGTGACTCTACAAACGCTCTAGCTGCTTCATTTCGATGATTTTTTTGAGGCTCGCGCATAATGGTTTTATCCCCTAAAGCTATTGTTTATTGAGAGTGAACGCTACTCATTAGCCTATACTCGGAAAAACAACACCCTTACCGTTTCATTCTATGGTATAGTTGTTTAGCTTTAGGGCTAGCTGCAAAAATGGGAAATTCTATAACAATAAAGGTTTGAGGATGTATAAGTCTCTGGACATAAATTCTGTACGCTGTACTAAGAAATATTAAGAAGCCTCAAAACTTTACTGTTGCCTAATCTCAACCGTTAACTTTAATGAAAGTCTGACGACTTAGATTAGGATGAAAAATTGCTCTACTGAGTCAGATAGCAGTATTCGATAAAATATCCGCTTTTTCGGAAAATAATATTTACTCAAAAAATAGTTATTGTATAGTCAAAGATGCCAAAAATCATGTCGAAGAGCAATTAAACCAAAATCTAAGCAATCTCCGTGACCTATCCAATTTAGCAAACACACAACCCCTAAATAAACCACCGCCTCAGCTAGATTAGGCAAAATTTTTCAGCAAAAGCTTGCGATGAGTCAGGGGTCAAGTTGAAAATAAGGAGGCAATTGCGTCAGGGAAATGGATGTGAGTCAAGAATTTGATTACGATTTAGTGATTATCGGTGCTGGCGTCGGTGGACATGGCGCTGCCATACATGCAGTAAGTTGCGGATTGAAAACCGCGATCATTGAAGCATCGGAGATGGGCGGGACTTGTGTGAATCGTGGTTGTATCCCGTCAAAAGCCCTATTAGCCGCATCAGGGCGGGTGCGTGAGTTACGCAATACTCATCATCTGGAATCCTTGGGAATTCAGGTGGGTGGCGTAGAATTTGACCGAGGCGCGATCGCGAATCATGCCAATACCCTGGTGAGTAAAATTCGTGGCGATCTCACCAACAGCCTCAAACGCTTAAAGGTGGATATCATTTCCGGTTGGGGTCGAGTGGCGGAACCCCAAAAAGTAACAGTGACGACAGACGAGGGTGAAAAAACAGTCACCGCCAAAGACATTATCCTCTGTACAGGTTCCGTTCCCTTCGTTCCCCCCGGTATTGAACTCGATGGGAAAACCGTCTTCACCAGCGACGACGCCCTAAAGCTGGAATGGTTACCCCAATGGGTGGCAATTGTTGGCAGTGGTTATATCGGGTTAGAGTTTGCTGATATCTATACCGCCCTAGGGTCAGAAATCACCATGATTGAAGCCCTAGATCAGTTAATGCCCACCTTTGACCCCGATATTGCCAAACTCGCTAGCCGGATACTGATTTCTCCCCGTGATATGGAAACCTATTCCGGCACTCTGGCACAAAAAGTGACTCCGGGTTCACCCGTGGTGATTGAACTAGCGGATGCCAAAACCAAGGAAGTCGTGGATGTCTTAGAAGTTGATGCCTGCTTAGTCGCTACTGGACGGATTCCGGTGAGTAAAGATTTAGGATTAGAGTCCGTAGGCGTGGAAACAGATCGCCGAGGCTTCATCCCTATCAATGATCAAATGGCAGTGTTATCCGGTGACGAAACCGTTCCTCACCTCTGGGCAATTGGTGACGCTACCGGTAAACTCATGCTGGCACATGCGGCATCAGCTCAAGGGGTTGTCGCCGTAGAAAATATCTGTGGGCGTCATCGTACTATTGACTATCGCAGCATCCCCGCCGCCGCCTTTACCCATCCAGAAATTAGTTATGTGGGATTAACTGAACCCGCCGCCAAGGAAGTCGGTGAACAAGAAGGATTTGAAGTTGCCTCAGTAAGGACGTATTTTAAAGGAAATTCCAAAGCGATCGCCGAAGGAGAGGCGGATGGGATTGCCAAAGTTATCTATCGTAAAGATAGCGGTGAAATCCTCGGAGTTCACATCTTAGGCATCCACGCCTCTGACTTAATTCACGAAGCCTCAAACGCGATCGCCCAGCGACAGTCGGTGAATACTTTGGCATACTTAGTCCATGCTCATCCCACTTTGTCAGAAGTCCTTGACGAAGCCTACAAGCGAGCCGTTGCCACTCATTAGACCCGTTGCCGTTCGGTCAAAAAGAGCAGGGAAGCAGGGGGAGCTGGGGGAGCAGAGGGAGCAGAGGGAGCTGGGGGAGCCATGTAGAGACGTAGCATGCTACGTCTGGAAGCTGGGGGAGAGTTTTGAAAGTTGTAGGGGCGGGTTTTACCATTAACTTTTGGTGTTACCCAGATATAAATAAACCCGCCCCAACAGAGTGCAAAAATTTTGCGACGAATGACATAAGACATAAGACAAATGACATAAGACATAAGACATAAGACAAAAGACAAAAGACATAAGACGAAGGACCAATGACCAATGACCAATGACCAAACACCCATTCGCCGTCGTCCACCCAATCCGGCAGTTGACCTAAATATCCTGCGTTATCAAGTTGTTCTCCCAGACGCCCAGCCGCGCCATATTCTAGAAGAAATTGTCTGGCATAAAGAAAAAGAAGTTGACCAGATGCGGGAACGGCTGAACTTAGCTCAACTGCGGAAACAGATCGAGTCAGCCCCGCCAGCGCGGGACTTTAAAGCGGCGTTATTAGCGGCAAAGACTCGTCCCGCCTTAATTGCTGAAGTCAAAAAGGCATCACCGAGTAAAGGCGTGATTCGGGAAGCATTTGACCCAGTTGCCATTGCCCGTGCTTACGAACAAGGGGGGGCGAGTGCCATATCCGTGCTGACGGATAAAAAGTTTTTCCAAGGGAGTTGGGACAATCTCAGCTATGTCAGGGAAACTGTAAATTTGCCAATTCTGTGTAAAGAGTTCATCATTTATCCCTATCAACTCTATCTGGCTCGGAGTCGCGGTGCTGATGCGGTGTTGCTGATTGCGGCTATCTTGTCGGATCAAGACCTACGGTATTTTGTCAAAATTGCCAATGGGTTATCCATGACCCCTTTGATCGAAGTGCATACTTTGGATGAATTAGACCGCGTGTTATCGGTAGATGGCGTTACCCTAGTAGGTATAAACAATCGCAACTTGGCAGATTTCTCTGTTGATTTGCAAACGACCTGCCAACTTTTGGCAGCACGAAGTCAGCAGCTTAAAGAACGCGGTATTCTGGTTGTCAGCGAGTCAGGACTGCATAAACGTGCTGATTTAGAGCAGGTCGCATCGGCGGGGGCTACAGCCGTACTGATCGGTGAATCATTGGTCAAACAGCCTGATCCAGCCCTAGCCGTTACCAATCTGTACTCGTTCAACTGAAGCGCGATCGCCAATTCGTCTTTTGAGGTAAACCCGGTTTCATGGAGCCAATACCCCTTCCGTCTTATATTCACTACGAACTGCTACTACAGATGCTAGAGCGTCATACTTCCTTTGCCACGAATCAAAACCCCATGATTCGAGAACAGGTGCATCAATTGATTGTTACCCTCCGCAAAGCGTTAGCCCAGCAGAAACAACTCGAACAAACCTGTAATCGGCTCAATTTACCAGTTGAGTACCGTTGGTCTCTCAATAGTGTCAATGTTGAGTCAAAATCATCAGATAATGGTTTTCCCCTAGATTCGGATACCAAAACCCAGTTATGAGATAGTGGTGTGATTCAGAATTAGGTGATGCTCAAAGGTTGAGGATAACGCTCATGGATAATAAGTTGATGCTGATGATTCCCGGACCAACACCGGTGCCTGAACAGGTTTTGCTGGCGTTAGCCCAGCATCCGATCGGGCATCGTAGTGGGGAATTTAGCGCCGTTATGGCAGAGGTGACCCAAAACCTAAAATGGTTACACCAGACTCAAAATGATGTTTTGGTGTTAACGGTGAGTGGTACGGGTGCCATGGAAGCTGGGATTATTAATTTTTTGAGTCCCGGCGATCGCGTTTTGGTCGGAAGTAATGGCAAATTTGGCGATCGCTGGGCGAAGATGAGCGCGGCGTTTGGTTTAGAGGTGGAGACGATTACGGCATCGTGGGGTCAACCTCTTGAGCCAGAACAATTTCGCCAAAAGCTGGAGGCGGATACGGATAAGACTATCAAAGCGGTTATCGTCACCCACTCAGAAACTTCCACCGGGGTACTCAATGATCTGGAAACGATTAATCGTTATGTCAAAGACCATGGTCAAGCTTTAATTATTGTAGACGCGGTGACCAGTTTGGGGGCGGTCAATTTACCCATTGATGAGTGGGGGCTTGATGTGGTGGCGTCAGGTGCCCAGAAAGGCTATATGGTTCCCCCAGGATTAGGGTTTGTTTGTGTCTCAGATAAGGCATGGCAAGCCTACGAAACGGCTAAACTGCCTCGCTTTTATTTCGATTTGGGAACCTATCGCAAAGCGGCACAAAAGAATAGTAATCCGTTTACGCCGCCAGTCAATTTAATGTTGGGACTGCAAACGGCGTTGCGAATGATGAAAGCTGAGGGGTTAGATAATATTTTTGCTCGTCATTACCGCTTGATGCAGGCAACGCGGGCGGCAATTGAGGCGCTTTCCCTTCCTTTATTTGCTCCGGATAATGCCGCCAGTCCAGCGGTAACGGCGGTAGCCCCTGCGTCGATTGAGGCAGAACAAATTCGTAGCGTGATGAAAAAGCGTTTTGATATTTCTCTGGCTGGGGGACAAGATCACTTCAAAGGCAAAATATTCCGTATTGGTCACTTAGGCTTTGTCTGCGATCGCGATATTTTGGCGGCGATTGGGGCGCTAGAAGCCACGTTGCGGGAATTAGGTTATGAGTCCATGACACCAGGAGCCGGAGTGTCAGCAGTCGCTCGCGTCTTGACTCAATCTTAGGTTAAACCATAAACGAGACACCCAAGACGCCAAAAAAGAGCGGGTCAACTAGCGACCCGCTCTTTCTTGTAGAGGAATCAACGGTCAATGGATAACACTGTATGGAGTTGAACGGTTTAGACATGAATGGGTTATTCCCAAGGCGTAAGCACTTAGACATTATTATATGCTCCTGACCGATTGTTGGAGTTTCAGACTGTTTCCAGCCAGTCATAGATTTGGTCTAATTGCTGCAATGTGACTAAACCGTACTGCCACAAAATCATTGGTAACGGTCCTGGGTCTTGTTCCCGACGTCGTTGAGCGATCGCAATGGAATCAGTAGAAATTGCCAATTCTTCTTGCAGAAATCGTAAAAATTCAGAATAGGTTGCAGGTGCCATAATGGCTATTCACCTCCTTATCGGCTACTATTGTGGAATCAGCGTCCTGCCTCCTTTAGCAATGGGTAGACAGATTTAATACTGTCTACTAGCTGAGGGTTCTTTGCTTATTGTGATAGGTTAATCCGGCACTGCTTGTGTCCTAGATCACTGACCATCTAAGATCTTGATTGATCGAGTTGAAAACTCACGGGATGTGCTGACCAGCTATCGTTTTAACCTTCACCCCCCATCAACTTGAGGGTAATTTTAGTTAACTCACTTCACACCACTAAAAGGCAGTTGCAGGCTACACCCCTACTTGGTCGTGTTGATGGGTATCCACAGCTAAGGCAGGTTACCACCTTATCGTCAATAGTCTTTTATGAGAATCTCTCTTACGAAATGTTAACGTAATTTCATATAAAAATCTTTACATCGTTGATTTAAGTTTTCAATGATGTTAATCAAAATTTAAGATTCTGACGCGGGATTAATCTCTTCCTCTAGGAGGATGATTTTTATGCGATCGCCTACTTGTAGTCCCAGTTGAGCAGCTCGTCCCCCAGCGAGTTCAATCACTTGGTCAACCAGAACCCCTGGTCCATAGGTAGGACAGGGAGTGGAGATACAGGGAGGAACATTTTCCGCGATCGCTTTGACTTCACCATCTCGCAAAAAGATCATATCCAGGGGGATTTTCACATTCTTCATCCAAAAGCTAGCGCGTCGCGGTGGGTTCAAGGGAAACAACATCCCCCGATCTGGCGCTAAAGCCGTGCGATACATCAATCCGATCTGCTGTTGTCGAGGTGTCCTAGCCACTTCGAGCAAAACCTGCTGATCCCCGATCTGGGTTTGAGCGCTAATAGGTAACATCTGACCGGAATTAGAGGATGACGAGGAGAGAGATGGCGGTTCTGGAAGTTGTTCGCCAGATTTTAAGGGGGTGCGATCGGCGGCAGGGTTGGAGTTGGAAGCCGAACATCCTAGTAGTAGTAGACTAAGAGTGATTCCGAGTAGGTGAGTCTGATAGGTCATGAGTTTAGATTAGAGAGATGGGGGAGTTATCAGTTATCAGTGAGCAGTTATCAGTTATCAGGAGCAGGGGGAGCAGGGGGAGCAGAGGGAGCAGAGGGAGCAGAGGGAGCAGAGGGAGCAGAGGGAGCAGAGGGAGCAGGGGGAGCAGAGGGAGCAGAGGGAGCAGAGGGAGCAGGGGAAGATGAGGGAGATGGGGAAGATGAGGAAGTTAACTCAAAACTCTACCTTACCTGTTCCCTGTTCCCTCTTCTTAGACAAATGACAAATGACAAATGACAAATGACAAATGACAAATGACAAATGACAAATGACAATCAAAACCTTTAACTTTAATTGTTCCTACCCACTTAATTAAGATTCTCGCAAAACGTAACCGACACCCCGGACAGTTTGAATCAAGCGCTTGTCACCCTCATCTTCAATTTTCAGGCGGAGATACCGGATATACACCTCAATTACATTCGACTCGCCCAGAAAATCGTATCCCCAAACATTTTCCAGAATTTGCTCGCGAGTTAAAACTTCACGGGGATGGGTCATCAAATACTTAAGCAATTCAAACTCTTTCATCGTCAAATCAATCACTCGTCCTCCCCGCATAGCGCGGCGCGTCGTTAAATCCAACACCAAATCCCCAAATCGGAGTTGTTCACTCGTATTGGTATCAGGTTCTAGATACAGACGTACCATCTGCAAAAAGGCGTCAGCGCGATAGGGTTTCAGGAAAAAATCATCAGCACCCGCTTCTAAACAGGCGACTCGATCCTCAATCGCATCGCGAGTGACGAGTACCAGTAGGGGGACACGAGAACCCGCTTTTCTCAGGCGAGTACATAAACTGAGACCGGATTCGCCAGAACCAGAAAGCGATTGATCCACAACCATCATCGCGGGTTGGAGTTCACAAGCTTGATGCCAGCCACTAGGCGCATCTGTCGCGATAACCGTATGATAGCCAGCTTCTATTAGATCTAGGCTCATGCGTTGAGCCAGGGTTTCATCGGTTTCTACAAGCAAAACACAGGGATTACCGTCAAGGGGAGCAGATTGCATAGATGGCGCTGGTGGTGAGTCGTTGGGTTTAACACCGGAATTTCCTCTATTGTTCTAGCATGACTGGGCGCGTATGATTCCGCCCAGAGTGACAGAAATAAATTAGCCGTTCAAATCCCCCTTGTTCAACTTCTGCCAAGGTGTACTAGCAGCCGTCACTCTCCTGCTAATCTCAGAACATCGTCAATAATCTTGTCAGTTAACCACATTCCCTGAGTCCGAAGCCTGATGATAATGGGTGCAATTAATGGTAAATATCCTAACTGTTTAGCTTTGACCAATACACCAAGAGTGCCTGTGTATTTTAATCCATACAGATTAGCGATACGTCGCGCCAATTGATCATCAAAAACCAGTAAACTGTCTGGGTTTTCTAAGCCTAAGGCTATCACCTCAGCTTCACCCTGTCCTAAATCAACGACAGCAGGAATAAGGGCAGCGGATGCAACTGAACGAATTTGAATCCATTCGATAGCGTTGACTGTTGGTACATCAACCCCTTGCCGTTTACCGACTTCTAGTTCTTGTGGTACAGCAGGGGGTACGGTAATTGAACTGTATAGTTGTTGCAGGAGTTCTAAGTAATTGACTTGGTGGAGATAGAGTAGGGGTGATGTGTTGACAATGATTAGGGGTTCAGGCATTGTTGACATCCTGTTCTAATTCTGTTGGGGTTAAAGAAAAGGGAGATACCTGATAACGCCCTAGTAACATCAGAAATTCTACTCGTGAGATTCCAGCTAATTGAGCGGCGCGTCCGGATGAAAGTTTTCCCAGTTCAAAGAGTTTGACGGCGGCTAATATCTGGAGTTCTCTAGCAATGGTTTCAGGTGTTTCTTTGAGACTGATTAATATTTCTTCAGGAATATCGAGTTGAATTGTACTCATGGTTGATATCTCCGTGGGGAATAGTATGGTCGTAGTTATTCCTAGGGTAGCTGATGGAGTATTAAGCCTAGCGATCGCGCTAGAGATTAAGGGCGTAGCTGGTTTGCTGGTGAATTGCCTATAATGACTTTAACAAGGACAGCAAGTCGCGTCTTTTTCGGATAGATGAGAAGTCATGAGTGCTAATGAAACCGATGATTTGAGAGAACTTAGGCTTTGGTTGGTGCGCTTGGTTGTTGGATCTATTGCTTTTGGAGTATTAGTGGTTTTGCCTGTTCTTTGGTGGCTGAATGTTAGCCCAATTCAACAGCAACAAGGAATTCTAGACGTAAAAGATTTTTTCGAGCTTCAGAACCAGGCAATCAAGTCAGTTACTACATCCATTCAAATTCTAGCTACAGTTTTTGGTGGCATAGCGATTCTGTTTAATGTTTACTATGGAGCTAAACGAGCTAAAGCTTTTGAAAAGAATGCGATCGCACTCGTGCTAAGTTAATCCTCAATCTTCCACAGCAATACCCGCCGAAATTCTTCCCCCTGTGTAGTAAAATTTCAAATTTCGCCGTTGATTTGTATCTGATGGACTTTATCGGCTAATTCCTGGCGGCGCTGTTCGCTGAGTTCATCAATCGCCAGCATTCCCATGTATAGCAGTATCCTCTGGCGTAGTTACAGTACAAATGTTCTAAATGACTCCTGATAAAGCCTCCATTTCTAATGTGTAAATACGCCAGCGCGTAGCGCTATAAATAACCTCTTTTAGGGTCAATCGTGTTGAAAGCAAATAGTCGTGTTCTCAAGGACTAGGTAAGTCTTTTAACCCGTTTTAACGGGTTTAAGCTTTTAGCCCGAACTTTAGTTCAGGGCTTTCTACGCCAATGGTTCAACGCCATCGCCTGTCAAATTCAACACTGTACAACCTACCAACAACTGCAGCAATTGTGGCTGGCGATTGAGCGCGATCGCAAACGGCACAATCAGCAATACAATTTCCCTAAATTAAAGCACTCTGCAATAAGCATAATTGGGGGGGGTATCTAGAAGCTAAAATTAATATTTTACATCACATGAGAATGCTACAAAACTGGATATCATAAGCGGATTATGTCAGACGTGCGATTGTGTCCAGGTTGCAGGACGGGTGGAACTTATCTACAATAATCAAATGATCTCTATTCGGAGCGACCACTGACTGCGATTAGCCTCAATCCTATGAAATCTTTAGACCATGGCGAACAAATAGAATTATTTCAATCATTCAAACCGACTAATCTTATATTTTTTCAACCTAAATTTACTTTCGTAGACTTATTCGCCGGAATCGGTGGATTTAGAATTCCCCTAGAAGAGTTGGGGGGTAAATGTTTAGGTTACTCAGAGATAGATAAAGAAGCCATTAACGTCTATAAGAAAAATTTTATTAGTTATATAAATGCAGACGAACTATATCTAGGAGACATAACAACGCTGCATAAGCTACCGTTTGAGGTCGATATTTTGGTTGGTGGTGTCCCTTGCCAACCTTGGTCTATTGCAGGTAAATTACAAGGGTTAGATGATCCGAGGGGTAAGCTGTGGATTGATGTGTTTAGAGTTGTCCAAGCGAACCAACCTAAAGGATTTATCCTGGAGAATGTTAAAGGGTTAACAGAACCCCGAAATAAACCCAGCTTGAACTATATTATTCAGAATTTAACCCAATGTGGTTATCAGGTTAAGTTTCAAGTGCTTAACTCCTACGATTTTGGTGTACCTCAAGATAGAGATCGAGTATTTATCGTCGGCATCAGGAATGATATAGAAAAGAGTAAAAGCTTTGAATTCCCTAAGCATTTAGGCAAGCAAATCAAGCTCTATGATGTCATTGATGGTATTGAATGTTGTCAGTTAAATAAGAAAAAAATTTCTGCCGAGATTTTATTTGATGGGAAAATTCCAGCCGCCAGAGGTAGATTTCAAAAAATCGATGAATTAAATGATTTTTTTATTTTCGCGGATATCAGAGATGGACATACGACGATCCATTCTTGGGACTTGATTAAAACAACGACTAGAGAAAAAGTAATCTGTAAAACGATTTTAAAAAATAGACGCAAGAAGATCTATGGTCCTAAGGATGGCAATCCCTTAAGCTTTGCGACATTAAGCCAGCTTGTTCCTGAACTGAGAATTGAGGAACTTGAAAAGTTGGTATCTAAGAAAATTATTCGTTATATTGATGATAAAGGATATGAATTTGTAAATTCAAAAATATCTTCAGGCATTAACGGTGTTTCTAAAATATTCTTACCTCATGCCGATGTAATCGCCACGTTAACGGCGACCGGAACAAGAGATTTTGTTGCAACAAAATCTCTTAAATGTCAAGAGCCTGAAGCCTATAAAAAAACATTCATCAAAGAAATTTATAGAAAGAGGAAATTTAAGCGACTTACCGCACAACATAGCTCGTTCAAAAATTAAAGGCTATTTAGAAGGCTTTATCCAAGGGTTAGTCAATGAATATAAAAGTCGAGAAATTGTCCAACCTGATAGTGCATCAGAGTACTTATCGCGCCGATCTTCTAAGGGAGAATTGAAACCCTTTCAAGCCGCACTTATTCCACCCGAATTAATTCGCATTAACCAGTTTGAACGCGGATTAAGTACCCGTTTGGGAAACTCTGTAGAAGAATGCGCTCGTATCATAGCTCAAGATTATTATCCAACGGTACATCGAGGTTATGATATTACTGCCCAAGTTAGTATCACTGCCTTTGCTGAAGCGGAACGCCAGAAGGAACAGTATGAATCGGCTGCCAAGGGGGGACAAGCCAAGCCATCTTTTGAGGAGATGATAATAGCAATGTTAAACGCTCGACGTTCCGATGATTTAGAAGAAAAGCAGGTTCGGGCTGACCTTTATATTCAAACAGATGACGGCAGAGAATTAATATTTGAGATTAAATCCCCTAAACCTAACAAGGGGCAATGTTTAGAAATATTACAGCGTTTGTTGAGATTTCACTTGTTGCGTGGTGATAACTCGGCTCAGGTTCAAGCTTACTATGCGATGCCTTATAATCCTTATGGTTCGACAAAAGCTGATTATAAATGGTCACAGGCTTTAAATTATCTACCGTTTGAGGAAACTGTAGTCATTGGGCAAAATTTTTGGTTAATCCTTGGCGGTGAAACCACATACGAAGAATTATTAGAGATTTATCTGGAAGTTGGACATGATAAAAGTAAGTCCATGCTAGATTCTTTGGCTTTTGAATTTTGATGGAATACAAAATAGAATAATTTCAATCGTTTAAACTTAGTCTATTGCCGAGAAACGACAAGGGCTTAGATAACCGGACAAATCAACTAAATAATTTTGTTGATTTATATTCATGTGAATTGTATATCTATGCTAAAATAAAAAACAAATTTAAGTAATTATTATGGTATCAACTGAAAGCACTTCAAAAACTGAATTCCACCCCAATTCTCCCAGCATCGGTATCATTGGTTGCGGCAATATTGGAGGAAAACAAGCCGCTAATTTTCTAGATCACGGTTACTCGGTCTATGTCTACGATCTTGATCAAGATTCTATGGCACAATTGCAATCTTTAGGTGCTAAAATTACTCAGAGTTGTGCCGAAGTTGCAACCTGTTCAGATATAATCTTTACCGCATTACCAACTCCTGATGATGTGATCACAGCGGTACTAGAGGGTGAACAAAACTTGAGCCAAGGATTGCAATCCGGAAGTGTTTACGTGGATATTAGTACCAACTCTCCCGAAACAATTCTCAGAATTCATCACGCCATGGAAAAACTGGGAATTGAGATGTTAGATGCTCCCTTTAATGATTGCTCGGAAGGGATTAAAAGTCAGCAAGGTATGGGTTTAGCGATTCTGGTTGGCGGCTCACGGGAAACTTTTGAGCGAGTTGAACCCATTCTCCAAGTCATGGCAGATCATGTTCTTTATTGTGGCGAAATTAGCACCGGAACTCGATGCAAACTTATCCACAATGCTGTTAATGCTATCGCCGTTCAAGCGGTGAGTGAAGGAATTACGTTGGGTTTAGCTTCGGGAATCGACCTACAAACGATTTGGGATGTGCTACGTTTGGGATCATTTGGTCAGAATCCTGGGGATATTCACGGCTTACCTCACTATTGGTTCTCACGACGCTGTGATGATTTATCTCAACACCCTGAATTTACTGTTCAATTACTTCATAAAGATTTGCGACTGGCTCTAGATTTGGCTAGTAAGCACGATATTTGTGTTCCTCATTTAAGCTTAACAATCAAAGACTATGAAGAAGCCGAGCAACGGCAATGGTCTGATTATGCTACAACTAAAGTCCGCTGTCTACAAGAAGAACGAGCTGGAGTAATTGCTCAAGATTCTCCTCAGTTAGGACTGGACATTGATGAGTGATGACTGCTAATTGTAGGCAGGTATCATCTGAGCGTTTTGTCGGTTGGGTTGAGGTAGGAAACCCAACTCCTTTTGTCCTTAGATTAAGGCTTCAGTGATTGCCGTCTTCAATAACTCATCTACGGATATCCCTGCTGCTTTTGCCATACAAGCCACAACACTTTTAGCAGAAAAAGAACAGTATAAACCTGCCTCTAAAAACCAGGGTTCTCCTTGAGGATCAATGCGAAAATCAAACAAGCTATAATGACGACAACCTAGCGCTTTGTGACATTGTTTAGCGACGTCTTGAACCTTGGTCGTTATCGGATCGCTTGTTTCAACTATCCAAGCCTTTTCCTTATCCTTAGCTGCACAAGTTAATTCACCTGACTCTGTTTTTTTTAGTTTGTCGCTATAATTACGAATTGGATGATTTTTAGTATTGACTGAATATTCTTCTAAAGGGAGTCCAATTAATGTTCCATTCTTAACAAAAGTCCCACATCTTACTTCTCTTCCGAGTTCAATATAGTCTTCAACTAATACCTCATCAGCATAGTGAAAAGCTTGGGTTAAGGCTTCATCATAGTCAGCCATATTTCTCACTAGCGTAACCCCTAAAGAGTTATCCGAGTTAGCCGGTTTAATCACAACAGGTGGCATTAAATTGGGGGTGTCTCCTTGGTGTAATAGTTCCCCATAAGGGACTTTTACCCCTGCAGCAGCAACAATAGCTTTGGCTTTAGCTTTATGGGCGGTTAATGCCATCAACTCCGCTTTATTGCCCACATAAGGAATATTTAAGAGGTCAAATAAACCTCGATAGTGAGTCATTCCAGGAATACAAAACATTTGCGGTAAGACTAAATCTATGTTTTGTGTAGTGATCCACTGTATGGCTTCAGCAAGAGATATGGATTTTGCTGCGTCAATGTCTTCTGGTGTCAAAGATGAAGGAAAACGCCACAATCTATCAGGGGTAATATAGGCAATAAAAAATTTATAGCGTGAGGGATTAGCGGTTGCTGTGATACAGTCTTTAGCATAAAGACGGGATAAGTCGCCATAAAACTCATTTTCAGCAGAACCCACTAAATGAAGAATATTCAGCACTGACATGATTGAATCTCCTGATAATTTTAAAACAAGATTTAAGTGCTTTCTTGGGCAATAAAAAACTGAGATCCTAAATAAATCAGACCCCCCGCCGCCATACCCGGAAGCACTTCATAAACTATACCGGATAAATCCAGTCCCACCTTCCAGAACAACGCCGCCGCAATCCCCCCTACCATCATCGCGATCGCGACTGGCTTGGTTACCGATTTTTGCCAAACCCGTAAGATTAATAGTGGTCCCAAACTGGAGGCTAGAATTGACCAGGAAAATGTAATCAAAGCAAAGACATTATCATCTCCGGTTAAGGCAATAGTCAAGGTAATTACCGTCACCGTTAAGGTTCCCAACTTGGCATAATTATATGAGTGCGCCAATCCTGGAAACAGGTCTTGAGTTAACGCGGCTGAACAGGATAAAATTTGGGAATCTGCTGTCGATATTGTAGCGGCAAAGAGTCCCGCTAGCATCATTCCAACTAAGATAGCGGGCAATAATTCCAGGGCTAAATAAGGCAGTGCTAATTCTGGATCACCATTGGTTAACAAATCGGGCAAAAGCACCCGCGCCGCCATCCCCACTCCCATCGCTGAAGACGAGGTAAAGAAAGCGCAAATCACTTTAATATCCCGTGCTAAACCAATCTTATTCGCCGAATTAATTGCCATTGCCCGAACTAAAATATGGGGTTGACCCACGACACCGAATCCGGCGGCAATCCAGCCAATTAAAAAGGGCAAAAATCCCCACTCCAGATCCCCTGGACTTAAACTCACCAATTCTGGGTCAATGGTGGCAAGCTTTGTCCAGAATCCAGTCAATCCGCCACAATTGGCGATCGCAACAACTAATAACAGCAGCAGTGAACCAATCATAATTGTGGCTTGCACCGCATCCGTCCAAATTGAAGCCCGAATCCCCCCCGAAAAACAGTAAATCATCACGACAATAGCACCAACAATCACACCGAGGGAATAATTCCAATTAAACACCGCATGAAGTGCCTTACCTCCTGCAACTAATTGCGCCGCCGCATAAGATCCCAGAAACGCGATGGTAATTAACGCTGAAATTGCCGTAATCCAGCGAATTCCTTTGGTTTCTTGACCCAAGAAAGAGGACACCGTATCGGCAGAAATTTCTTCAGAAACCTGTCTGAATCGTTTAAATACAAACCACCAAGCAATATAATCTCCGATCATCCAGCCAAGGGTTAGCCAAATTGCTGATAATCCAATCGTATAAGCAAAGCCAACTTGACCGATAAATAGTAAACCACTTTGACCCGTCGCCATCGCGGAAAGGGCGATTAGCCAGGGATTAACATTACGGCTAGCGAGAAGGTAATCGGTTGTCGTCGTTTGCTTTTGGGTTGCCGAATAAATGCCGACGCCAGTAAACACCAAAAGAAATAAAATAAAGGTTGTTGCAATCATTTTGATTAGTGATTGGTGATTGGTTTTGTCAGGGTGGGTTTGACGATTATCACCCCAATGTAACTAAACCCGTCCCCCTGTAGAGACGTAGCATGCTACGTCTCTATAGCATGCTACGTCTCTACCGTATCAATCTCCCCCCAATTCCACCAACTTACCGATATTAAAATCAATCCTGATCCAGCCCTGCATCCGGCGCAGGTTATCCAGCAACAATAAAGGAATTTGCCAGTGATGTACCATTAAAAACGGTAGCGGATCATTCACCTGAAAAATGGCATCTTTCCCGCCAAACACTGTCTTAAACCAGCGCCGGATATCCCAAAACGAGCGAATCTCATTCAACCGCCAAACTTCGTGATATAACCAATAGGTTGGCTTACTTTCTGGTAATGGCTGCAAGGGTTCAGGTAACGGCGTGTCACTCAAATAGGCTTCCGCCACGCCGAGATGGTTATAAAACATAGTAATCGCCGAATGCGTGCGGGGATTACACTCGATCGCGTAAACCGTTCCATCCTCTGCCTTGATAAAATCAAAGGAGGCTTGTCCCGTTAAATTCAATCCCTGGACAAACCGACTCACCCACTGTAAAATATCTGATTTATCAACGTTTTCATAATTTACTTGAAACGCCGACGATTCACAGCAGCAGTGCAGTCGTAATTCCCCATTCCGAACCGTACTATGAGTACAGTATTCCTTGCCTGGGATAAACTCCTGCATAATCCAGGGTTTCTCTTCACTGATGGGTAAACTGTTGACAAATGCAGCAGTTTCTGCTGGAGTATCGCAGGGGAGTTTAGTTAAGTTTAAACGCCGCACCGAGTCGTAGGGAATGCTTTTCAGGATATATTTGCGTTTCTCTTCTCGAAAGTCAAAATCAATCACCTGTTGCGGATCAGTAATTTTAAACGATTTGGGTACAGATAAGCCAAATTCTCGTGCTTTTTCGGCAAACGCAAACTTATCATCCAGCAGTTGGGTGACATCTGGATCAAAGTGGAAAACCTCACAACACCCCGATAATACAGGCTTGGCTAGAGAGTCATAATAACTGGCGACGGGACTACAGACGGGAACATAAACATCTACATTTTCATGTTTGGCGATCGCAAGCAATCCTTGTATGTAACCATCGGTATCTTTGTTGGGGGCGGGAACCGTATAAAACAGATCAACCGCCCGCGAAAATCGATGTCCCACTAACCAATATTTATGAGTTTCCACTAAAATAACCCGATGTCCATCGGCGTAAAATGACCGCGCCAGTTGCAAGGATTTGGTCATTTTCCCCCCAGTAAGCATAATCGTTTTCGGATTGGGGTTAGCTACCTTGGGTTTCTGGAAGGGGCGAGTGAGACTATCCCACACCAGTGCTAATAAGACAACCGTTAAATTGAATGGAAACGCGATCGCGAGTAAGGTTAATGTCCCCAGGTTTTGCAGTATGGCGATAAGACGCGCTTTTAGGCTTTGGGATTTCTCCATAGTATTTACCTGAAGTAATCATGATGAACCCGTTTTAACGGGACGCGAGCTTTTAGAACTTTAATTCAGGGCTTTAATTCAGGGCTTTAGTCGGTGCATTCATGTTGAGTTGGGGCGGGTTTAGTCACATTTTGGTGAGGTAAGAAAAGATAGTTGTCAAACCCGCCCCTACAGATTGTTAGGGTTTAAACCCGTCGGATTAGGGTCAAACCATCACGCAAAGGTAAGACAACCTGTTCCACCCTGGAATCATCCGTAACCACCTGATTAAATTTGGCGATCGCGTCTCCATTCGGTGTCCGTTCTTCGGGTGCTAAATAAACCTGTCCTTGTAGTAAGGTATTATCCACACAAATTAACCCGTCTGGTGCTAATAATTGGGTGTCTAAGAGCGTATGATAATAATCCACATACTCCTGCTTATCCGCATCAATAAATACCAAGTCAAATGACTCACCCGCTTTCGCTAATTGACGCAGTGTCTCCAACGCTGGGGCGACTTTTACGGTAATTTTGCCACCATGAGGTGAGGCTTGAAAACAGGTTTGGGCAAAACTTGCCACATACTCATCCACCTCACAAGCAATAACTGATCCATCTTCGGGTAATCCTTCCGCCATCGCCAAGGCGGAATAGCCGGTGAACATACCCACTTCTAGAACCCGTTTCGCCCCAGTCATCTTGACAAACATCTTCAACGTTTGTCCCTCAATATGTCCAGATAACATCTCCTGTTCTAACTGGCGCACTGTCTCGCCATCAGAGAATAGTCTACTCCAATCTTCGGTGCAGGTTTTCTCAACTAAGGCGGTTAAGGCGGGAGAATCTGGCGTTGTATTTTGATTCAGGTACGGTTCAAGTTTAGCCGCGAGTTGATAGGCTTTTTGCAGAGAATTCGCCAGTTGTGGATGTTGCGCGGCGTCTACTAATTCCAGGGTTTGTTCCAGGTGTTCGACTAGAATTCCTAGGGGAGTAACTGGACGCGCGATCGCTTCTTTTGTTACAGTTTGCATGATTTTTTCCTTAATGATGTGGCAATTTGTACCAGACGTTGCAGGGTAGAGACGTTGCATGCAACGTCTCTACATTGGGGGATAGAATTATTCCAAACCTAAATCCTTGAGATACATTTCTACGCCAGCACCACCATCAGGTAAGGTTGCACAAACAGCTTTATGATCCGCTACCGATGCTTCGAGTAACTCTGGGGGGACTTCTTGTGCATAATCACAAGCACCGATACCACAGGGTAGAGGCGCCCACAGTCCGCCATCTCCCCGTTTGCGCCGCATATTTTGCTGACCCGCAATCATCAGATCAATGTCTTCTAAGATAGGATTATAGACACTCAACCCTAGAGAACGAATCAGTGCGATAATGCGATCGCGTTCTGTGGGTTGCAGCCAGCCTAATTTCGTCGCTAAGGTTGCGCCATACGCCATTCCTGTCGATACCGCATGACCATGCATTAACTTAGCGGCGGGTTCATAACGGGGACTCCAGGTGTGACCATAAGCATGAGGGCGATCCTGATACGTCTCGAACATATTCGTCCCCTCATGTTTCATATAGGAGAACAATGCCCGATAAATCACCTCATCCGCAACCTTGGCTAACTCCTGATCATCTCCTAACGTGGCGAAGTGAGTTTCTACCAAGCGCGAACCATAGTCTTCCAGCAGTTCAAACAGAACCTTGTCATCCGTCACCGCCATTTTAATAATTTCCGCCATTCCATTCCGGATATGACCCGTGGCGAGGGTGCGGAAAAAGGTGCGGTCTACTAAGGTTAGCACGGGCGGATGATAAGCCCCGATACTATTCTTAAATTGTTTACCATTGGTGCAGGTACGCGGACTTGGACCGGCATCAATCGCCGCGACTACCGTTGTCCCCACCATAATATAAGGTGTGCGGCGGTGTTGTAAGGCACAGGCTAATCCCGCCACATCACTGAGGACACCCCCACCAATCACCAACACGGGTTCGTTGCGAGAGACATCACAGCCGTCTTTCCCGAGGAATTCCAGCAAACGATGCACGGTTTCCGGGGTTTTATCGGCTTCCCAAGCGCGACAGACATTCATCTGTAGGGGGATTTCGTGGGTGTCAAAATACTGACGCACCGATTCCCCATACAACTTATCTACCGTTTGGTCGATGATGGCGACACAACGACCCCGACTGTTATAAATTTCAGCTAGGGTTGGGTTAGAGGGGTCGAAAATGCCCTGAATTAGCTTGACTTGCGCTTTTAGAGTAAAGGTTGCAGTGACTTCAAACGAGCGACTATCATTCCCCGGAACGATTTCTCCAGACCCGGTGTACCACTCCGAGGTGCGATACTTCGCTCCATGTTCGACTCCAATATTGTTGGCGTCTCGGCTTGGTAATGAGTCAATTAAATCTTCCCGAATCGTTTCAGTGCGTTCGGTTTGAGGAAAGGTTGTTTGTGGAATCATTGTAGATTGGTTATCTCCTGTACTTATGATCATGAAAGGGTGTTGTAGCGTTCTGAAATTATTGGCAGCGAAAATTAACCGACTGCCGGGGGAAACACTGTTGTAGACTTTGGCAAGTCCTATCAGAGAAGCCGCGTAGACAAGCATTGAATGGCACTGTAAGGGAGTAAGCACCAAGCGATCCTAGAGCGCTCACAGGCTTACCTACAAACACTTAATTCAGCACTATTCTGTTTAAGGCTTCTCTCAAATTGACCCAAAACACAGGGATCTTGGTTGATGCAATTACTCTCAACCAAGTGGTCATCAGGGTTTATCCTGATTGACGATGTTTTTCCAATGGTGTTATTGAATTTTGGAAAAAAGGACAGAAAACCAATATCTAAATTGCTAACCTGAAAGCCCTAGCGCCAAGGGAGTACAATAAGTGGACAACTCACCTTGACTCGCTTGACAGGTAATCTGGGCAAGCAACTCTAGTCTTCCATTAGCATGTTTTGGGTTAAATAATCTTATTCAAACGCCCGTTGGCAAAATGGTGAACAAATTGATTTTGTCAAAGGGTCTTATTTACGTAAGTAAACTTGGCTTACCACCGATCTTACGCCTTACCAGGGTAGTTGTTGCCAACCAATAGTCTGTTTGATCGGTAGGCTTCCATTTTAAATTACACCCGTGATTAATTTGCTGATCAGGGTTCAACGGTTTTGTGGTAAGATCCGTCATTGCTGCTCGAAATTTTTCATCGAAACTCCTTTGGGTCCCAAACCCTGTCTTTATAAGACAGCTTTACAATTAAATGCTGGTTTTTAAATGGATATAATCCCAGGAACCAGCAAAACCTGTAATAAGTCCCTTCGCTCACCTAGTCCAAGATGTCTTGGCATTACCCAACGCCTAACCAATTAGGCTTAGAGATAGTCCGAACTAGGGAAGTATTCGGAAGTCTGTACCAGGACTAGGCTCAAAAAGCTATTCACCTCTTACGTTGTCCAAACTGGCTTGGTCAATCCTTGTCCCTTTTAGGGCAAGGTTGGTGAACAATCATGAGTGTGTTACTGATGAATTCACTGATAATCAATCTGCCCATTCAGACAAAACAGTTTGGCTCAAGGAAATTATCTCCGACCAGAAACAATTTTTGGCAGGTAAGGGAGGTTGCCCTCGTTTAAAGATTTAATACACGCTTGCTAGTGTAACGCTTTACGTTTCTTACTCTTTCGCTGATTTAAGGAATTTATGAATTTTGAGCAAATAATATGTAAAACTTATTAAAATACTTGTCTCAATAAAAAAGTAAATAAAGTATTATTTGTCAATAAGTAAAAATACTGAGGATGCCCGAAACGAGAGGAAAAACAGCTATCAACTTTCGGCAACACCAACTACTGTTTCCGCCAATGCAGAAAACAGCGATAATGATTCAAGAGTTAGGGTAGGTTGGGTAAAGCGTAAACGTTACCCAACCTAAAAAATTGACATAATACTCGCTCTGATCTGCCGAAGTTGTTAAGGAATGTTCAGCGCGATCGCTCTTCTAGCCAATGTTCCAAATCTGCTAAACGGTTAAAGTCTAAAAAATCTTCTCCTAAACACTCCAACTCTTCAATCGATAACGCTTCAATTTGGCTAGTTATTGCCAGGGAAATCTCACCAAAACGCTTTTTGAGTTGACGCAGGATTAACGCGATCGCTTCCGTGAGTTTTCCTTCTTCTTTGCCTTCTTCTTTGGCATAAGTTATCCGCCCTTTCTCATCTTGTAACATTATCCCTCGGCGATCAACCACGTCTAACTCTTCTACCGTCATTTTGGCTTGGTTGGCAATATTTAAAGCCAGTTCTATCTCACGGACTTCTCCTAAATTATCGGGTATGGCATCCAATGTGGCAGCTTCTTTAATAAAATAAATCCATTTATCGCTTAAACTATTTAATTCTGACAGGGTTTTATTGAATTTCGGCAATTCTATAAAAATGAGTTGCAATTCGGTATCGGGATAGGCAAATTTTTTCGTTTTTTCCTGAAAGATAAATTGATTGATTACATCAGGAGTCTGGTTAAACAGGATAAAATCGGTGATAGTGACAGCAATCACCGGGGTCAGACTGAGATAGTCTTCGCCGATACCTAACTGATTGGTGTAAGCCTTGCTTAAATTATAAACAACTCGTTTACTAAAAGCACTCACCCGCGCTATTTGCATTTCAATAACGACAATAGAGCCATCATACAAAACCGCTTTTATATCTAAATACGTGTCTTTTAAGGTCATTGCCTGACCCAGATTATAGGGATTGATAATTGTCAAGGATTGAATAATCTTCTCGCCCTCATAAATTATCGCATTGAGAAAACTGATTAAAATATCCTTACTTTGTTCAGAACCGAATATTTTTTTAAAGGCATAATCGACCTTGGGACTGATAAATTTCATACTTCCCCTATTTAAGCCTAAATATATTTAAGATGGTTGAATTTTACCACAAAGACAACCCTACTTTTCACGGTATGTGGCACAGAGAATGCAGGTAATTCGTCATTCGTCATACTCGCTTCGTGAGAAGCAAGCAACACGCCCTATCAACCAAGCATTCAATCCCATCCTGTCATTCTGAACGCAGCGAAGCGGAGTGAAGAATCCCTCTAAATGTTGAGGCTAATCCTAATTTATGTCCAGGTACTTACTGTTCCCACTCTACTGGAACAACTTTTAACTCCTGTTCGTTGTATGCGCTCAAACAAGCCCGTATCTGTCCGTTTGACTGGATTATGCCTCTGATGTGATACTTGTAACCGTCTCCGTATTCTATTCGCGCTATCTCCACGGCTTTAGCTTCAATTGCACTATCTGGTTTCAAGTAGAAGAACTTGATGCTCAGAGGTACTGCGACAAGCGCTATCCCCAAGATGAATGCCAGCTTTAGAGGGGGAGCAGAATAAGAATGATCCGATCGCACCAATGCTGACACGATAGGTGCAGCACGCAGTTGTGTGTAGACCCAGAAAGCAACAGCGATCGCTATAATCTGAACTAGGGTTGGCATAAAATTGCCTACTGGATCAACGCGAAATGCCATTACCCAGAAGTCTGTCGGAAACAAAAAGGGAAGCCGGATCAGATTGCTGGCGAAGTAAGCGAGAATTAAGGCAGCCAACCATGTAACTAGGGGAACGATTTGCAGATTCCCCCGAAGGAACAACACACCCAATACCACTAAGATTGCCGATCCAGGTGATGAAGACGTTGGACTCGGATTTGATGATAATATGCACTGCGGATCATCAAGCGTAGACCAAAAATAGGCGAACTCGAGAATCCCAACAGCGATCAGCACAATACCTACCCGCGTTAAAATTTGTCCTTTGTCATTCGTCATTCGTCATTCGTCATTCGTCATTTGTTTTTTGTGATAATTGAACGGTTAGGTCGGGGCGGGTTTAGTTATATCAGGGTGAAAACGAAACGTTAATGGTAAAACCCGCCCCTACACACAGGACGGGTTTCGCTGCCAAGCTAGGGAGAATAACCAATATTAGTCCCTCATCCCCTCACCCCATCTCCCCCTCACCCTATCACCTCTGTCTACCTCATTGGCGGCGTCTGGAAATTCATCTGTTCCCCACCAGACATTGGTACTGACTCCAGCAACTGGAGGATGCGCTGTAAGGGAATATCTACCCACTTGGGTCGATTATTGAGTTCATAGCCTAACTCATAAATCGACTTCTCAAACAGATAAGCATCCAACAGCACCTGCAACTCCTGAGAGGTTTGGGGAATAAATGAATGACCTGAACTTGTCGCCAGATAGGTTTTCAGGAAGGTATCACTCACCCAGGAATACCAGAACCCAGTCCATTGTTCCATCACCGAGAGATTATCCGGGCGGATCATACCACTGTCCATTTCATTGCGTAAGCCCAGAGCTACCGCATAGTGGAACGATTGCAGCATTCCCGCCACATCCCGCAGGGGCGATCGCTTCATCCGCCGTTCACTCAGAGGACGTGCGGGTTCTCCCTCAAAGTCAATGATAATTAAGTCTTTCCCCGTATATAAGACTTGTCCTAAATGGAAATCCCCATGACAACGAGTCCGCATCGACGTAATTTGCAGATTGAGTAAGGCTTTAAAGCGTCCTAAAATCTGCTCTTGGCGGTTGAGAATGGTTTGGGCTAAGGGCTGAGTTTCCTCCGGTAATACCTCGATCCGTTTTTTCAGTAGCAGTAAAACCTGACCCGTCAGGTTTCGCATATACTGATACACAGACCGTTGATAGAACGAGGTAAACGGTTCTGGGGCAAAGTTAGGATTCTCCGCATCCGAGGACAAAGCAATATGCAATTGAGCCGTGCGCTTTGCCAACAGTTGCGTCGTATCCAAATAGGGAACAATCAGATCGTAGCCAAAGGGCGGATCAGTTCGATCTAGCGACTCGACAGCCGAGGGTAAGAGGAGTTCCGTCTCCTGTAAATCTGATCCGGGCAATACCATCACTTGCTCAAAATAGCCGCGCAGGGAATCTAAGGTATAGGACCAAGCATTGGTGGTATTGGGAACAAATGCTTGCAAAGCGCCGATGGTGATCGTATCTGAGTTGGAAACGCGATACTCCAGCGCCCCCGCCACGGGAACAAAATGTTCGGTGACATGTTTATCGGTGAGGAAACGCCCAATTTCTAAGTCTGGGTTAATTCCTTCTTCAACCTTACGGAATAGCTTTAAGATAAAGTGATCGCCATACACGATTGAGGTATTACTTTGTTCACCTCGAAGCAGATGTGGCTCCAGGTGAGTCGCCTCCTGCATCATTTCAGACAGGGCGTCTGTTGCCGTAGCCACTAAGGTTCCCGCCTTTCCTTTATAGCGATGCTTGTGACGCACGGCATCTAAGGGGAAGGCTAAAAAGTCCGGTTCAGCTACCGCATCGAATAATAAGCCCACCTCTTCATGTCCCTCAACCTGGAGATAGGCAATGACTTGATGAGCCTGAATGTTCGACCCATCGCCACCTAGTTCCGTTCCGGGCGCGTAAGCTAAGGGCAGAATGTAGGTTTCTGAGGTTCCCTCGGTGTACTCTAACTTGAGGAAAAGTAACTCCGCCTCGGTTTGTTTATAGGAGACGGGAATCACTTCCACAATCTCTGCCGATTGCACCGTTCTCGCCTTACCCCCAAACCAGCGACAAGTATAGAGATAGTTGGGCAAAATCGACTCCAAGGTGGTCTTTAAAATCGGTTGAGAAAACACCGTTTGCCATTTGCCACTCACCCTCAGCGTCGGCGGTTGAACTTGGGAACTGGGAGTTTCCGCTAGAGTGTCTTGCAACTGGAGGGTAAACCAGTAGAAGCTATGGGGGCTAAGGCTGAGGAAATAGGAGGAAGAACCAATCGCTGGGAATTGGGTACGTCCAAAAATCTCCACCGGCACCATTCCTTGGAATGCCGAGAGATCCAACTCCACAGTTTGCACAAATCGCGACAAGTTGGCAACCACTAAAATATGTTCCCCGGCATAAGTGCGGGTAAATGCCAAAACCTTACGGTTATCGGGATGGAGAAACTCAAACGTTCCTCGCCCAAACGCTTGGAAACGCTGGCGGGTGGCAATTAACCGCTTCATCCACCACCACAGGGAATTGGGATTCCCCTGCTGTGCTTCCACATTAATCGCTTCGTAATGATATTCTGGGTCAACAATCGGCGGGGCGTAAAGTCGTTGCGGATTCGTGCGCGAGAAGCCAGCATTGCGGTCAGCACTCCATTGCATCGGTGTGCGTACCCCGTTGCGATCGCCCAGATAAATATTATCGCCCATACCAATCTCATCACCGTAGTATAGGACTGGCGTACCCGGAAGCGATAACAGCAACCCATTCATCAACTCAATTTGGTCGCGATTATTCCCCATCAGTGGCGCAAGGCGGCGACGAATCCCTAAATTGAGCCGTGCCTGCGGGTCTTCTGCATACATTTTATACATGTAGTCCCGGTCTTCATCGCTGACCATTTCCAGAGTCAGTTCGTCGTGATTTCGCAGGAACAATGCCCATTGACAGTTATTGGGAATTTGTGGGGTTTGGTTGAGAATATCAATGATGGGGAAATTATCCTCCATCTTCAATGACATAAACAGGCGCGGCATTAGGGGAAAATGGAAATTCATGTGGCACTCATCCCCCTGCCCATAATACGCCGCCGCATCTTCGGGCCACTGATTCGCCTCAGCCAACAGCATCCGATTGGGGAACTTGGCATCAACATGGGCGCGTAACTGTTTCAAGAACGCATGGGTTGCGGCTAAGTTTTCACAGTTTGTGCCTTCTTGTTCATACAGATACGGCACGGCGTCCATCCGCAGTCCATCCACTCCCATCCCTAACCATAAATCCACAACCTCTAAAACCGCTTTACCGACTTCCGGATTTTCGTAATTGAGGTCAGGTTGATGGGAATAGAAGCGATGCCAATAATACGCTTTAGCAACCGAGTCCCACGCCCAGTTAGAATGTTCAAAGTCCTGGAAAATAATCCGGGCATCTTTATATTTTTCCGGGTTATCACTCCAAACATAAAAATCCCGTTCATTGCTTCCCTTGGGTGCTTTGCGAGCGCGTTGAAACCAGGGGTGCTGATCGGAGGTATGGTTAACAATTAACTCAATAATTACCCGTATTCCCCGTTGATGCGCCGCATCTAAGAGCGTTTGCAAGTCTTCGATTGTGCCAAAAATGGGGTTAATTTTTTTATATTCGGCAATATCGTAGCCATCATCTTTAAGCGGAGAGGGAAAAAAGGGTAATGTCCAGATTGCGGTGACCCCTAAATCCCGGAAATAATCCAGCTTCGATGTCAATCCGCGCAAGTCACCAATTCCATCGCCATTGCTATCGGCAAAGGCACGAATCGGCACTTCATAGATGATGGCATCTTTAAACCATAACGGATCATCTTTTAAGATTGAGTTAAGCATTGGTTCTTTGGTAGTTCTCCCTGGTTGATTTGTCATTTGTCATTTGTCATTTGTCATTTGTCATTTGTTGCAGATGACTTGTACTCTATAGGGGCGGGTTTAGAGATATCCGGGTGAAAACCTTCCCGTTAGTGGTAAAACCCGCCCCTACAACTGTCATAATTCTCCCCTAGCTCTCCCAGCTTCCAGACGTAGCATGCTACGTCTCTACATGGCTTCCCCAGCTCCCCCATCTCCCCCGTTCCCTGTTCCCTCTATAACCTATTGCCTCACCCAGAAAACGTGTGCTGGAATACCCTGAGGGTTGAGTTCGACATAGTTATGTCCGCCCAACCAGGTGTAGTGGGTATCGCTGAGTAGATCATGGAGATAATATTCCCGATAGGGGTCAATCCCTAAGGATTCTAAGGGCAAATCAATGAAGCCTGCTTGCATCCACTGAGGGTCAAAACTGACCACCATTAGCATCACATCCTTGAAATCCTCAGTCTGTTTGCTGTAACAAATAATATGGTGATTATCCGTGTGATGAAACCGCAAACTGCCGTTACTTTGCAACGCGGGATGTTCCCGACGGGCAAAATTGACCCGGGTAATCAAGTCTTTGATTGTATAAGGACTATCTAAATCCCACTCCCGAATCTGATATTTCTCTGAGTGTAAATACTCTTCGCTACCGGGTTTCAGCGCCCGATTTTCGCACACTTCAAACGCGGGTCCATAAACCCCATAGTTTGCCGTTAACGTTGCTGCTAGCACTAAGCGAATAATACAGGCAGGGCGTCCCCCATGCTGAATAAACTCATGCAAAATATCGGGAGTATTGGGCCAAAAGTTAGGGCGAAAGATGTCGTAGGCGGCGGTTTGGGTGAGTTCGGTGAGATATTGGGTCATTTCCCACTTACTATTACGCCAAGTGAAATAGGTATAGGATTGGGTAAATCCTAACTTGGCGAGGCGATACATTACCTTGGGACGGGTAAAGGATTCCGAGAGGTAAATTAAATCGGGATAGGTTTGTCTCAAATCCGCAATCACCCATTCCCAAAAGTCGAATGCCTTGGTATGAGGGTTATCGACTCGGAAAATCCGCACGCCTTTTTCAATCCAAAAGAGCATGACACTCCGTAGTTCTTGCCACAGATTTTGCCAGTCTGGGGTTTCAAAGTCAATCGGATAAATATCCTGATATTTTTTCGGCGGATTCTCGGCGTATTGAATGGTTCCATCAGGGCGACTACGGAACCATTGGGGATTTTCTTTAACGTAGGGGTGATCCGGAGAACATTGGAAGGCTAAGTCTAGGGCGATTTCAATCCCATGTTCGGCGGCTTTGGCGACAAATTCTTCAAAGTCAGCCATGGTTCCTAACTGAGGATGAACCGCCCTGTGTCCGCCTTCGGCTGCACCAATACCCCAGGGTACACCTACATCGTCAGGTTGGGCGACATTGGTGTTATTTTTCCCTTTGCGATATTGTTTGCCAATGGGGTGAATCGGGGGTAAATACAGGACATCAAACCCCATACTGGCAATATAGGGTAAGCGGGCTTGAGCATCTTTGAATGTGCCATGTTTGCCCGGTTCACCACAGGAACGGGGAAACATTTCGTACCAGGTGCTAAACCTTGCCCGTTCTCGGTCTACGATAATTTTCAGTTCTTTGTGGTAGGTGCTGGCAAATTTGCGATCGGGGTATTTTGCCATTAGAGTCGCCAGTTCTGGGGAAATGGCTTTATCGCCTAAAATGGGTTGGGCGACATCTTGCGATCGCAATGTCGTGACCCAGGTTTTCAACTGTGCCGCATCATCCCCACTGGCACGTTTAACCGCCTCTTCGACTAAGTTTGCCCCAATCAGTAAGTCAACTGACACATCCTGTTCGGCTGCCAATTTCTTGGTCATGTCCCGTTGCCAGGATTTAAAATGGTCAGCCCAGCCCATAATGGTATAGACATAATCCCCCATCTCTGATACAGTAAATTCTCCCTGCCAGCGATCGTTAACCGTTGGCGTCAGGGGAACCTCAAACCAGGTTTGGGATTTTTGGGGACGGTACAAAATGACACCCGATACGGCATCATGACTGTCACAGAACATATCCACTTCCACATGGACTCGTTCCCCAACCGTCCGTTTGATGGCAAAACGACCCCCATCAATTTGGGGCAACACACCCTCGATTTGAACTCGTCTCCGACCTTCCTCTGGCAATGGCAGCATGATCAACACGTCCTTTAGCTTTAGCTTCTAAAACAGTCGCAGGTGCCCCTTACTGTCATACCGCTTTATCCTTCAGCCCTTACTACTGTTCCTTTGACTCTTGCTAAGGGACTGAAGTTGGTGTAACTACCTAACTGTAAAGCGTTTCGATAAACCTGTCCGACTGCTACCTTAGTTAACTTTACGAATTAATGTCAAGATTTCTATGCAAAATGTTAATAAATGAGACCATAGTCGAAAAGCTTACAGCCAGTAGACTACAGGAAACGGTCAAGCGACGCATCTGACCGAGGGAAGAGTTATTTTTTCCAGAAAGGATATTGGCATATTTACTGGGTTCATACTTGATGGTTTGTGGCGATGAACTCGGTTGGTATAGCAGTAAGTAGGTAGGGGCTGCTGAATAAGTCTTGTGGTGGGGAGAGGCAATAGGCAATAGGCAATGGGCAATGGTTTCAACCCTCTGTCTAGGGAAGTAAGTGAGGTCTCTCAGATCCCCGACTTCTTGGAGAAGTCGGGGATCTTGCTTAAAGTCTCTCACTTTATATAAAACGCCAAACCCAAACTATAAAAGCATTTGGCGACAAAACCCAAAATAATGTATTTTTTGTCTTGACAGAGAACCTCTGTCTATTCTATATATAATTTATACAAAGTGATTTTTATGAGAAAAGGGATAATCCTTGTGATAAATCCCTGCCCATCCCCAATGCAACGATAGAGATGTCAAGCCACCAATCCCCACCCAACCAGCGTCAACGCCGCACTCTGCGTAAATCGGGCGGTGAATACCTCACCCCCTTTCAGCGCAAACGACTGCAAAAAAATCTGCAAGAGGACTTATCGCCAAAATATCGCCAGCGCCTGCAAATCATGCTGTTAGCCGACGAGGGGAAAACCCAAGCCCAAATTTGTCAGGCGTTGAACTGTTCCCCCATCACCGCCCGACATTGGATGCTGATAGCCCGTAGCGGCGAGGCGCATCATTGGCAATCCCATCCGATTGGACGTCCTAAAGCCGTGAATGACGAGTATCTGCAACGCTTACAAGAATTAGTCACTCAGAATCCCCGCGACATTGGCTATTCCTTTCGCAACTGGACCGCCCAGAAGTTAAGCAAACACCTGGCTACAGAATTTGGCATAGAAGTTAGCGATCGCCATATTAATCGATTGTTGAAAAAAATGGGACTCTCGACTCGCCCCAAACCCACTCAACCCGACACTCCCACCCATCCAGACGAGGATTCAGACAAGCGAATTGTGATTAGCAACCTCACCCCCAGCCATACCCCGAAAACCCAGGATGTCTGGCAATTCAATCCGATTAAAATGAGTTGAGGTGCAAACCCATTATGGTACAAACTCCACCCCGAATTTCCCGTCAACATCTTAGTGATTGTCTCGGACATGATTTTAGTGAATCGCAATTCACTAATTGTCTGAAACAGATCAAAATCCTTGAACCCAAACTCGGTCAATTTTGGCAATCGGATCAATCTGAAGCCGGACTTTATCTGATTATTACGGGCAAAGTTAGACTCATTGACGCCAACGGTGAACTGATTACCACGCTGAAACCAAAAGACACCTTTGGTGAAGTCACCTTTTTTCCCGATGAACCTTTTCAACCCTACTCCGCTAGGGCATCCCGTCATCTCCAATTATCCTACATTCCCCCAACCCTCCTCTTTTCCCTCGTCCAAAACCATCCTCATATTCGTGACCATCTGTATCATCGGGCAAAAGTCAAGAATTCCCAGTTTAGTTCAGGGGATAATTTAGCTGTACCCCCAGTAATCCCAGAGGAAGAGAACACCCCCGAAGTATTAACAAACGGGCAGCAAACCATCAGCAAAGCCGACTTTCCCAATCCTACCCAGACAGTCGGTCACCTCTGGCAACGGATCACGCGCCGCTATCCTTTTTATGCCCAACAAAGTGCCTCTGATTGTGGGGCGGCTTGTTTGGTGATGGTGGGTCGGTATTGGGGGAAAAAATTAAGTGTAAACCGCCTCAGAGATATCGCCAATGTTAACCGCAATGGGGCATCTCTACGCGGACTATCCGCCGCCGCTGAAAGTATTGGCTTTTCCACGCGACCCGTAAAAGCTAGTTTAGACCAACTCGCCCAACAACCGCTGCCGGCAATTGTTCACTGGGATGGAAATCATTATATCGTTGTCTATGAAATTACAGCAAATCAGGTGATTGTCGCCGACCCCGCCATTGGTCAACGCGGTCTGAGTTGGGATGAATTTAACGCCAGTTGGACAAATTATTCCCTCCTCTTACAACCTACCGCCTTATTACAGGAAACCGAGGAGGCGACGACTCCATTCTGGCAGTTTTTTGAGTTAGTTAAACCCCACGGATTTGTGCTCCTGGAAGTCTTTATTGCTTCCCTACTGATCCAAATCTTTGGATTAATTACCCCCCTATTCACCCAACTCCTATTAGACCGAGTAGTTGTCCAAGGAAGCAACCTCACCTTAACCGCTGTTGGTTTAGGGATGCTCATTTTTGGTCTGTTCCGTGTCGCCATGACCGGATTGCGGCAATATTTATTAGACCATACCGCGAATAAGGTGAACTTAGCCCTAATTGTCGGCTTTATTCGCCATACCTTCCGCCTCCCCCTTTCCTTCTTCGAGTCTCGTTATGTGGGGGATATTATGTCACGGGTGCAAGAAAACCAGAAAATTCAGCGTTTTCTTACCGGGGAAGCCCTATCCATTTTACTCGACTTACTCACAGTCTTTGTGTATGTGGGGTTAATGTTTTGGTATAGCTGGAAAATGGCGCTATTGGCATTAGTGATTGTCCCACCCTTTATCCTACTTGCCCTAATTGCCACCCCATTCCTGCGCCGCATTTCCAGAGAAATATTTAATGCCTTTGCGGTGGAAAATAGTTATCTAATTGAATCCCTCACCGGGGTTCGCACCGTCAAATCTATGGCGGTAGAACAAACCGTGCGTTGGCGCTGGGAAGAACATCTGCTGCAATCGGTGAAAAAGATGTTTTCGGGGCAGATTATTAGCAACCGCTTGCAAATTTTTAGCTCAACCCTAGAAACAGTGGTGACGACAGGGTTACTCTGGTTTGGCGCATCGTTAGTGATTCAAAACGAACTTACGATTGGACAATTAGTGGCATTTAATATGTTAATCGGCAACGTAATTACTCCCTTTGAACGGCTAACCGTACTCTGGAATCAGTTACAGGAAGTGATTATTGCTGTTGAGCGAATTAATGATGTCATTGATACCGAACCGGAAGAAAATTTACAGGCATCGGTGCGGCAAAGCTTACCTGATTTAAAGGGAGAAATTCAGTTTGATCAGGTGACGTTTCGGTATCACCCCGAAAGCGATATTAATGTCCTAGAAAACCTAAGTTTTACCGTAAAGCCAGGTCAAACCGTCGCCCTAGTGGGACGCAGTGGTTCCGGGAAAACCACGATATCCAAGTTAATTTTAGGACTTTATCCGGCAACGGATGGCAAGGTGTTAATTGATGGGCAAGATCTTACCAGTTTATCCCTACAATCCTTGCGCCAACAAATTGGTGTTGTAGACCAAGATACCTTTTTATTTGGTAGCACGATTCGGGAGAATATTAGCATTGGTAATCCCTCAGCCACCCTGGACGAAATCATCACCGCCGCCCAACAAGCTGGGGCGGATGAGTTTATCAAAAAGCTACCCATGGGGTATGAAACCCAGATTGGGGAAGGAGGCGGAATGTTATCCGGAGGACAGAGACAACGACTCGCGATCGCGCGGGCGTTATTAGGTAATCCTGGCTTACTTATTTTAGATGAAGCCACGTCTCATTTAGATGCTGAATCTGAACGAATTATTCAAACCAATTTCAACACAATTCTCCAAGGACGAACCACGTTAATTATTGCCCACCGCCTGTCTACAGTTCGCAAAGCCGATTTAATTCTCGTGTTAGATAAAGGAGTTTTAGTTGAAAGTGGCACTCATCAGCAATTAATGGCAAAACGCGGTCATTATTATTACCTGAATCAGCAACAAATGGATCGGGCAGAATAATTGTCATTCGTCAAAACACTGATTTTACGGATTTATTGGATAAATTTGAATGGGGAGGCAAGGGCTTATTAACACTGATTTCACGGAGAATTTGGTTCCTTACTTTTCAAAATTTATTTGTTATTTGTCATTTATCAAACGCTTCAAAAGCACATCTCCACATTATGAACTCCAACCACACTCCCACCCCTCTGCGAACCTCTGCGCCAACCTCTGCGAACCTCTGCGTTGCCCAAAAAAATCCCCCCTCCGACTGGTCCTATGCAACAAAAGAACTACTAGATACCTTACCCCAGGTTTGGACGCGGGGACTGTTATATTTCTTAATTTTGTTTGCCGCGATCGCACTTCCTTGGGCTATGTTAACTGAAGTCGAAGAAACCGGAAGTGCTAGAGGGCGATTAGAACCCAAAGAACCCACCGTAAAACTGGAATCCTCTGTCGGTGGTACGATTATTAACCTCCCCGTTGCTGAAGGAAACCGCGTCAAAACTGGACAAACCTTACTCACCCTCGAATCTGATATCGTGCGTTCCGAAATTGAGCAACTTCGCAGTCAATTAGACGGTCAAAAAAATCGCCTAAATCAGTTAGCCGTCCTCAAAAATCAGTTAGACATTGCCCTCCATACCCAGCAGCGGCAAAACCAATCCCAAGAACTAGAAAAACAGTCTCAAATTGAACAAGCCAGACAAAACTTGAACGCCCTGGCGAGTACCTACAGCCTGGAAAAAGCCGAAAAACTGGCGCAAGTTAACCAGGCAAAACAAGCCATCGCCTCCAGTCAATCCGCCTACAATCAAGCCCACGTTAATTTAATCGAGGCAAAAGATAAAGTCCAACGATACCGTAAAGCCTTTGAAGCTGGTGCTATTTCTACTGACCGCTTTACTGAAGCACAAAACTTAGTTAAAGTCAACTCAGAACGCTTAGTTCAAGCCGAATCCGACATCTCCCAAGCCCGGTTACGGCTCAAAGAACAACAAGGTAGTTATGACCGAATTCTCCATCAAACCCAAGCTGAAATTGAGCAGGCAAAACTACGCCTACAGGAGCAACAAAAAAGCTATGATACTCTACTTCATTCCGGTAAACTAGCGGTTCTAAAAATACAGGAACAACTCAAAAACCTAGAAACTCAGATTAGCACACTCCAGGCGGAAATCAAGCAAAGCGAAAGCCAAATTGTCGCCAAAGAATTTGAACTCAAGCAACGAGTCTTCAAAGCACCCGAAAGCGGCACTGTCTTTGGTTTACCCGATAAAGGAGTCGGGGCGGTGGTACAACCGGGAGAATTAATTGCCGAGATTGCGCCCCAGGGTTCAACCCTAATTCTTAAAGCCCAAATGCCCACGGCTGAAAGTGGGGCGTTACAGGAAGGAATGGAGGTGAAGCTGAAATTTGATGCCTATCCATTCCAGGATTATGGTGTGGTAGAGGGCAAACTAATTCGCAAATCGCCCACCTCTAAAGTCACTGAAACTGCCCAGGGTCAAGTGACCAATTTTGAGTTAGAAATTGAGCTAAATCAGACCTGTATTGCCACCAAAAATCAATGTTTAGACTTGAAACCTGGAGATACAGCCACGGCTGAAGTAATCGTGCGGCGGCGTAAGATTATTGACTTTATTCTTGACCCATTTAAGAAGTTACAAAAAGGAGGATTAGAACTTTGACGTTTGCTCGTAGTAGGCACTTTAGTGCCATAAAACCCAAGTTCGTAGTAAGCACTTTAGTGCTATAAAACCTAACCCCCCAGCACCTTGTATATCCCCCTTCCGTCCCCCTTCAAAAGGGGGAGACCAGAGGATGCTTCGCTTTTTGTTCCATGGGGGAGACCAAAGGATGCTTCGCTTTTAAGCTGTCATGCATTTAAATTGGGAATGGGTAGCGAGCAAGA
Organism: Coleofasciculus sp. D1-CHI-01; assembly: GCF_040218875.1. Classification (NCBI taxonomy): domain Bacteria; kingdom Bacillati; phylum Cyanobacteriota; class Cyanophyceae; order Coleofasciculales; family Coleofasciculaceae; genus Coleofasciculus; species Coleofasciculus sp. D1-CHI-01. The sequence continues at coordinate 17,612 of NZ_JAVJQP010000005.1, read as the reverse complement.
TGCTCAATGTAGCGAGCAAGATGCTCAATGTAGCGAGCAAGATGCTCAATGTAGCGAGCAAGATGCTCGCACTACGGCAAGGATTTTGCCATTATTGACATTAAGGTTTAAATGCCGAACAGCTTATTAATCGGGTTCGTTCGTAACCTTTTATAAAGGGCGCAAGTCTTTGCGCCCCTACGAACGGCATATATTATTTAAATAAACGCGACGTTGATGTCCAATTCTCCACTGGTATAAACTCTACCTAATACAGTTTTTTCCTGCAAGTCGAGGTAAGTTGAGGTGTTCCCTATTCCCTGATCTCAACCGTTAACTTTAATTGTGTCCACCCACTTAAATTCATGGATATCGCGCAGTTCTATCAAGCCTGTAACCCAAGTCCCCTGAAATTTGCTAACCCCCAGGATAAGAAGTATTATATCGATTTTTCCTCGGTGCGTGGCGGCAATACAATTAAGGAAATAGGCAGAACAATTACTCGCCTATCTCCCAATAAACCGACGTGCCAATTGTTTACCGGACATATCGGTTGTGGTAAGTCTACGGAATTGCAGCACCATCAATTTATTGCTCCAGCTAGGCGTTGAAGCACTAAAGTGCTGACTACAAACAAAGCCCTATTTTAAGTGTGCTACGCCGCTATCGTCGGTTTTGGGAACACTGGATTCGAGATGAGGTTTATTTTGCAAAGCATTGCGATTATATTCATTACAATCCGGTGAAAAATGGATTGTGTTCTATTCCCCAAGAGTGGCAATTCTCCAGTCTTCATCGGTTGATGGCACAGGGGATTTATCCGCCAAATTGGGGGGTGAGTGAAGTTCCTGATTTGCCTGGGGGAATTTGGGATGAGTAGCGGATGTGGTGGGGTGTGGATTGGGTAGTGGATTCGTTAGAATTCGGTGCGTTACGCTTCGCTAACGCACCCTACGGGATACGTAATTTAAGAATAAAATTTAGCAGTTGAGGAGGTTAAGGATTAAGATGAAGATTAGGGAATTGATAGGGTTAAGCTGTTCGGCATTTAAACCTTAATATCAATAATGGCGCAATCCTTGCCGTAGTGCGAGCATCTTGCTCGCTACATCGAGCATCTTGCTCGCTACATCGAGCATCTTGCTCGCTACTAATACCCAATTTAAATGCATGACAGCTTAAGTCACATAATATTGATCCATGACTCATACGCCCCAGCCAGATGATAGTATAGCGGATAACCAGAAATCGCTAAACGCCCTCGTGCGATCGCTTCGGTTATCCCAGGGACAGTTTCGCCTAATTTTGGTGCGCTGTAATTATGGGGAATTACGACAGCGCATGGTGCAACGTCTGGGAGAAGTATCGCCTGTACCGATTCGTGAGTTGGTTTTACCGGAGTCGGTGGAGTCTCTCTACAGGTTTATCCAGACAGAATTGGCAGATGAAACACCTCAGGCTGTCATTGTATTGGGGTTGGAGTCGGTTAGGAATCTCACGGGTGTTTTCAAATCCAGTAATTATATCCGAGAGGAGTTGAGTCATAATTTTTCTTTTCCCTTGATTCTCTGGATGAATGATCCGGTTTGGCAAAGGTTGATTCGGGTAGCGCCTGATTTGGAAAGCTGGGCGACGACGGTTGAGTTTCAATGGACAACGGCGGAGTTGCTGGAGTTTTTAACCCAGGAAACTGAGAAATTATTTCGGGCTGATTTAACGATTTCTCTGGACAATTATGATGAAATTGAATTAGCCTGGACAGCGTTACAAAAGCGAGGGCAAGCGATAGCGCTAAAGTTGTCAGCTAATCTGGAATTTGTGCGCGGCTTAAGCGATTTTAAGCATCATCGATTTTATCAAGCATTAGCTCATTATCAAAATTGTCGGGATGTACTGATAGATACCCACCCTCAAGAGTCAAAACGCCAGGGTATCTTGTTTTTACATATCGCTCTCTGTTATTCCCGCAAAGCTGAACAAAATGCAGGGAAGGATGAGCAAGATTGGCGCACAAGCAGAAATTATTTTCAGGAATCGATTCAGAAATTTGCTGAAGGTCAACGATTTGATTTAATTGCCTCAACGATTCACTACTTTGCCGAAGTTCTGCGACAATTACAAGACTGGGATGATTTAAAGCATTGGGCTGAGTTAGCTCAAAGGCTGCATCAGCAGTATGGTAAGTCTCTACAAGTGGCTCAAGATTATGGCATTTTAGCAGAAGTGGCGCTAAAGCAGTCGCGCTGGCAAGAGGCAAAACAACTGGCTCAACAAGCACTGACGCTTTTAAATCAAAGTCCAGAACGTCATCCGTGTGAACAGGGGTTTTATCGGTTTATTGTAGCCAGCGCTTGTCAGTCTTTGGGGGAAATTCAAGCGGCGATTGAGCATTTAGAACAAGGGATAGAGGGAAATCAGCCAGATTATGATCCTCCGCTTTATATCAAGAGTTTGTCAATGTTGCACATCCTATATTTTGAGCAAGGATCATACCGGAAGGCATTTGAACTGAAGCAAACTAAACGGTCGATTGAATATCAATATGGATTTCAGGCGTTTGCGGGAGCGTCTCATCTCCAAGCGAAAAAGCAGTTGATTAATGTTGCGGAGACATCAACGGATAAACAAGCGATTATTGCTCAAGAAATTGCGGCTTCAGGTCGAGAAAAGTTTGTCAATGAGTTAATTCAACGAATCCGCCGAAATGACCATAAACTCACGATTATTCATGGTCAATCGGGTGTTGGGAAAAGTTCAATTATCCAGGCGGGATTAGTTCCAGCATTGAAACAACAGTTGATTGGAGAACGTGAAGCTTTGCCTGTGGTTCTCAGGGTTTATACCAATTGGGTGGAGACGTTGGGGATGGGTTTGGCAGAAGCATTAGGGGCAACATTAAATTCAACAGCAGCCATTATCCAACAATTGCGGACTAATGCAGACATTAATCGGGTAACGGTTCTTATATTTGACCAGTTTGAAGAGTTTTTCTTTATTGCCAAAGACCCAGGGAAACGACAGGAATTTTATCGGTTTTTGGCGGATTGCCTGGATATTCCCTTTGTTAAACTGATTTTGTCTCTGAGAGAAGACTATCTTCATTATCTATTGGAGTGTAATCGCCTGAACTATCTGGGAACCATCGACCATAATATTTTAGATAAAGATATTCTCTGTTATTTAGGTAACTTTACCCCAGATGAAGCTCGGTTAGTCATTGAACGGTTAACCCAACGCTCCCAGTTTTATTTAGAACCTGGATTAATCACCAAACTGGTTCAGGATTTAGCAGTTGAATTGGATTCAGTGCGTCCAATTGAATTGCAGATAGTTGGCGCACAGCTTCAGGAAGAGAAGATTACGCAGCTAGAACAGTATCGAGGATTGGGGGATAATCCTAAAGAAGTGTTAGTGAACCACTATTTAGAGGACGTTATCAAAGACTGTGGTCAAGAGAATGACAGAATTACTCGACTGGTTTTATATTGGTTAACCGATGAAAATCTAACTCGTCCCCTGAAGACACGCAGTGAGTTGAGCAAAGATTTAGATACTGTTGGGTTACAGGTGAAAGGGAGTCAATTGGATGATTTAGTTTTACCCATTTTAGTCTGTTCCGGGTTAGTGGTGCGGATACCAGAATCTCCTGATGATCGTTATCAATTGGTTCATGATTATTTAGTACCCTTTATTCGTCAAAATCAGACGACTGAACTATTAGAAGAATTGAACAGAGAAAAAGAGCAACGTCAAATTGGTGAACAACGATTTAATCAGCTTATTAAGATAGCGTTAGTGGGTTCAGTAGTGGCTGTATTTGGATTAGCTGGATTAACCTGGCAAGCTGAATCTCAAAGACAACGAGCTGAATATCAAAGACAACGAGCTGAATCTCAAAGACAACGAGCTGAAAAACTTCAAATTGGTCAAAGTGATAGTCTCAGTCGATATTCCGAGGAACTTTTCAACCAAGATAAAATATTTGATGCTCTAATAGCTAGTTTACGTGCAGGAATACCTCTGAAGCAGATATCTGAAAAACAGGTTGCTCCTTCAGCAAAAGTACGAGTTGCAAATGTACTCAGACAGGCAGTTAAGCGTGTGAGGGAGTACAACCGCTTAGAAAAACATGATTCGTGGGTAAATAGTGTCAGTTTCAGCCCCGATGGTAAAATCTTAGCCTCTGGCAGTGATAATAAGACAATCAAATTGTGGGATTTAGAAACAGGCAATGTTACTACTATAAATGGACATAATTTGTCGGTAAATAGTGTCAGTTTCAGCCCCGATGGTAAAATCTTAGCTTCTGGCAGTGATGATAAGACAATTAAATTGTGGAATCTAGAGACAGGCGAAGTTATTTCTACCCTAAATGGACATACTTCAGCGGTATTTAGTGTCAGTTTCAGCCCCGATGGTAAAATCTTAGCCTCTGGTAGTGATGATAAGACAATTAAACTGTGGAATCTAGAGACAGGCGAAGCTATTTCTACCCTAAATGGACATACTTCAGCGGTATTTAGTGTAGATTTTAACCCAGATAGTAAAACATTAATTTCTGGAAGTTATGATAAGACAGTTAAGCTGTGGAATCTAGAGGCAGGCGAAGTTATTGCTACCCTAAATGGACATACTTCAGCGGTATTTAGTGTAAATTTTAACCCCGACAGTACAACCGTAGCTTCTGGTAGTCAGGATAATACAATTAAATTGTGGAATCTAGAAACAGGCGAAGTTATTGCTACCCTAAATGGACATACTTCAGCGGTATTTAGTGTAGATTTTAGCCCCGACAGTGCAACCTTAGCTTCTGGTAGTCAGGATAATACGATTAAACTGTGGAATCTAGAAACAGGTAAAACTATTTACACTCTTGCCGGACATAATTTATGGGTTAATAGTGTCCGTTTTAGCCCCGACAGTGCAACCTTAGCTTCTGGAAGTCAGGATAATACAATTAAACTGTGGAATCTAGAAACAGGTAAAGCTATTTTTACTCTAAATGGACATACTTCAGCAGTATTTAGGGTTAGTTTCAGCCCCGATGGTAAAACTTTAGCCTCTGGTAGTCATGATAATACGATTAAACTATGGAATATAGAGACAGGCGAAGTTATTGCTACCCTAAATGGACATGAGTCGTCGGTAAATAGTGTCAGTTTTAGCCCCGATGCTAAAACCTTAGCTTCTGGTAGTAGAGATAATACAATTAAACTGTGGAATCTAGAAACAGGTGAAGCTATTGCTACTCTCTCCGGACATGATTTACCAATCACTAGTGTCAGTTTCAGCCCCGATGGTAAAACCTTAGCCTCTGGTAGTGGAGATAATACAATTAAACTATGGAATATAGAAACATTGGAAGCAATTGCTACTCTCTCCGGACATGATTTATCAGTCATTAGTGTCAGTTTCAGCCCCGATGGTAAAATCTTAGCCTCTGGTAGTCAAGATAAAACAATTAAACTGTGGAATCTGGATTTAGATGACTTACTGATACAGGGTTGTAATTGGGTGCGAGATTATCTCAAAACTAACCCCAACGTGAATGAAAGCGATCGCACTCTCTGCGACGGCATTTATAATTAGCTTAATTCGTGAGACTAATCCTCCTTATCTTCTAAGCTGTCATGCATTTAAATTTGGTATTAGTAGCGAGCAAGATGCTCGCACTACAGGGATTGCGCCATTATTGATATTAAGGTTTAAATGCCGAACAGCTTATCCCAGACTCCGCACTTCAGTTCAAAATAAATTGACGTTTTAATACTCTATTTCCTAGCACGCTTCGTGCTGACTACAAACAAACATCGCGCCCTAACTTACCTTCATCTTAATCTGAGCCATCCACGCCGCCGTGCCAAAGACACCTGCCAAAAGCTGCGGAACACTGAAATCTGCATCCAGTTTTTCCCAATGCAACCCATCCCCCGATGGCGTCACTTCAACCTCAGCTAAATCCTCTGGAGAGGCATCGGCTAACCCTTGCGCTAATGCTGGGGGAAAGCTAAACGTCGCCCCACTCTTCAAATTAATTACCACGCGATCGCGACTTGGGTCATAATACGCCGACTCCGCCCTCGGTTCAACAGCATTGGCAACGGCTGCGACTTCTCTGGCTTTTGCGATCGCGGCTTTTAGCCTTGTCTCATCCCAACCTGAATTAACCATGAATTTCCTCCCATTTTTTGAGTAGTTCTATTTTGACAGGTAGGCAAACGATTGTTTTTATCATGAACGGAGACTGAGATAACCTAAGAAATATATGTTACATATTTGCGTGACTGAGCGATCGCGCTCTGTGCGACGGCATCGGTAATTAGTTAAGTGAAATTTAAATTAGTAAAACTAAGTCGAATCGGTTGGCTTTTTTTGACCTCAATCAGGGGATAAAATTTCTTTTCGCCTTCGCTGACAGGATAGTTTCGTCCCACTGTCCAGGAACGAATCGTTGCAGCGGGAATTTTCAGGTAGCGGGCGGCGTCCCCAATGCTGTAGTTAGAGATATCTCTGGGATTTTTACCACCATAGATATCGTTCATCAAGATAATCAGCGCAGAATCAGATCTTGTAAGTAGTCGGACAAAAGTAAAGTTAACGGTGGAGATTAGGCAACAGGCAACAGTCAACAGTAAGGGTTTATCGAGCGGACTGGATCAGAGTTTTAGTCCATTTTCATAGACTTAAGCTGAATGCTACTGACTTAAGGTTGGTGGGCAATGCCCACCCTACTCAAGTCAGAATTGAGCGGACTGGATCAGAGTTTTAGTCCATTTTAATGGACTTAAGCTTTTAGCCAAGAACTTGAGTTCTTGGCGGATGCTGCGGCTAACTCCAAAACCCTCTAAGTAGTCGCTGCTGCACGCGCTGCGGCTGCTTCATCGGGATGAATGCCCAAACGAGTCAGATTAATCCGACCTTTGTTGTCAATTTCGCGAACTTTCACAATCACTTCATCGCCAACAGCAACCTCATCTTCCACCTTACCGACACGATAATCTGCCAGTTGGGAAATGTGAATCATTCCCTCTTTTCCAGGTAACACTTCCACAAAGGCACCAATGGGAATAATCCGAGTCACGCGCCCCGCATAAACATCCCCTTCTTCTAAGCGACGAGTCATCCCTTGAATCAGGGTAATCGCTTTCTTTGCCTTTTCCCCTTCAACCGCAGAAACCGTAATTGTGCCATCATCATCAATATCGACCTTGGCACCGGTTTGTTCGGTAATCCCTTTAATCGTCTTACCGCCAGGACCAATCACCAACCCAATCAAGTCAGGATCAATCTTCATCGTCAGCAAGCGTGGGGCAAACGCCGACAAATCAGGACGGGGTTTGTCAATTGTCGCCAGCATCTTTTCTAAGATGTGCAGTCGCGCTGGTTTGGCTTGTTCAATCGCTTTGGCAACGATTTCCATGGGCAGCCCGGTGATTTTCATGTCCATTTGTAACGCGGTAATTCCGCTATCCGTTCCCGCGACTTTGAAATCCATGTCGCCCAAAAAGTCTTCAATTCCTTGAATATCAGTGAGAATCCGGACTTCCGTGCCTTCCTTAATCAATCCCATCGCCGCACCACTGACAGGCTTGGTAATCGGCACCCCAGCATCCATTAAGCCTAGCGTCGATCCACACACCGAACCCATCGAGGTTGAACCATTGGAGGAAAGCACCTCCGATACCACCCGAATCACATAGGGAAAGACATTTTGCGGCGGCAAAACTGGAGTAATCGCCCGTTCAGCTAACGCCCCGTGACCGATTTCCCGGCGTCCCGGCGATCGCATGGGTTTGGTTTCCCCCACAGAAAAGGGCGGAAAGTTATAGTGGTGCAGGTAACGCTTCTCTTCTTCTGGATTCAAATCATCCAACATTTGAGCATCCCCAGGGGTTCCCAACGTCACCGTAGACAGGACTTGAGTCAAGCCTCGGTTAAATAAACCACTGCCATGAACACGAGAGGGCAATAGACCCACTTGACAAGACACCGGACGTACCTCATCCAGTTTACGCCCATCGACGCGCACCCCGTCCTCGACAATTTGCGATCGCATCAGCTTCTTAGTCAAGCTTTTGAACACACGGCTGAGCAGTCGATCATCAGTCGCCGCCACACGCAGGGGATCATCCTCTGGACGTTCAGCGATGGGAGCGAGAATTTCCTTTTCCTTGATCTCATCCAAGGCTTCATCGCGATCATGCTTATCGAAGTCAAACTGAGACAAAACTTTCTTAATCGGTTTCGTCGCGCGATCGCGGATAAAATCTTCCAGTTCCGATGAGGTTTCTGGCGCTTCGGCTTGGATAATCTCAATTCCCAACTCTTTGAGCAGGTTTTCCTGAGCCGCAATTAAATCCTGTACGGCTTCGTAGCCAAATTCAATCGCCTCAATAATATCCCGTTCTGGCAGTTGATTCGCCCCGGCTTCCACCATAATCACGCCTTGGGGAGAACCCGCCACCACCAAATCTAGATCACCATTGTCGATTTCGCGGTAAGTTGGATTAATAATGAAATCATCTCCAACTAGCCCCACCCGTACTGCTGCCATGGGACCATAGAATGGGATTTGTGCTTGCAGCACTGCTACTGATGCCCCAGTTACCGCCAACACATCCGGTGGCACTTGTTCATCCATAGACAAGGTTGTTGCTACGATCTGAATATCATCCCGTAGCCAATTGGGAAACAAGGGGCGTAATGGGCGGTCAATCAGACGGCTGGTGAGTGTTACTTTTTCCGGAGGACGCCCTTCTCGTCGCAGAAACCCTCCCGGAATTCGACCGGCTGCATACAGTCTTTCTTCGTAGTCTACTAATAAGGGGAGAAAATCGATGCCTTCTCGACCCGCTGAGCGAGTCGCCGTGACTAAAACCGCTGTATCTCCTGACTCAATTAGTACAGATCCCCCAGCTTGGGGTGCTAGTAGACCGGCTCTTAGCCGAATATCCCGTCCATCAAAGGATATTGATTTGTCTAACTCTACCATTTGGTTCGTTACCCTTCTCTCTTTATCACGTTTTTTTCTCTGTCGCAATCCTAGCATTTATGGAATAATGATGCTTTGAGAAGGGATTTGAGTGTGTAGGGGCGGGTAATGGGAATTTATTGGCGCTGTTGACGATAACTTTTGTTCAAAACCCGCCGCTATTAAGTGTTGAGTGTTGAGCCTTCGCTTCACTAGTCGGACATTTTCATTTTTCTATAAACATGGCAATATTACATGGTAGTTGGATTACTGGCGAATCTGATAATTATTTATTTATTTGGGGAGAACAATGGCGTCCTTTAGCCTCTGTTGACTCTGCCGCCAAGACGGGGATTATGCCCCATCCTTTTGCAATGACACAAGCAGAGTTAAGCGAATTTTTAAGCGATCGCGGTTTAACCCTTGCAAAACCAGGAACCGGAAAAAGCCACAGAGATACGGAGAGTGCGATCGCCTCCTGGCAAACCCAAGTCTTCGTATTACCTACTCACCCCGCAGATGCCAAGACATCAGCCTACCCGATTCTTTCTGCCCAACTCCCGACAGACGAGACAGACTCTTCATCCCTAGAACTGCACCCCTGGAACGTTGCTGGCTACTGTCTCACTCCCTCAGCAGCCCTCCCCTTTCTGCAATCTCTGCCCTTAGGGGGATTCAATGTTGCCGATAATTACGTCGGATCAGATTTACGATTTTGGACTCATGTCTATCGCTGGAGTTTAGACTTACTGACTCGGTGTAAATTTTTACCTGGACTCTATCGCCAACCCAACGGTAAAGCAATCGCCTACTGGCAACCCCTGATCGACAGCGCCACCGATCAAGCCCGGTTAGCCGAGTTTACCCAATCCATGCCCTTAGCTTGTCAGGCGTATGAGGACAATGTAGAGACGTTGCATGCAACGTCTCTACATCCCCAATCAACAATCCTGAACTTTTTAAGACACGCCATTGATATTCAGGTGCAAAATTGGGTCGAGTCGCTATCACCCCCAACTGCTACCTCACCCATACCTGAATGGCTGCAAGCCCTGTGTAGCGCCAAGGAGAACCTAGATGTCGAACCGATGGCGATCGCCCGTTTAGATACAGCACTCTCCACTTGGACAACCTCGATTCAACAGCATCTGGTGACTCCCACCACCCAAGGCTTAACCCAAAATCTCTTCCGCACCTGCTTAGTCTTGCAACCACCAGAACCCGATGAAGCCAACTGGCGGCTTGACTTTTACTTGCAAGCCATGGACGATCCTGATTTATTAGTCGATGCCAAAACGATTTGGCGGCATCCTATCGAACAATTAGACTATCACGGGCGAATCATTGAACAGCCCCAGGAAACCTTACTCAAAGGATTAGGATTAGCCTCTCGCCTTTATCCTCCCCTAGAAGCCAGCTTACACGAACGCTGTCCTCGATTCTGTGAACTTAACCCTGTCCAAGTGTATGAATTTATCAAAGCCAGCGCATGGCAACTGCAAGACAGTGGTTTGGGGATTATCTTACCCCCAGGATTAGCCCCCGGATCAGGAGAAAAACGCCTCGGCATTAGTATTACCGCAGAAGCACCCAAATCCAAAAAAGACGAACGTTTGGGGTTACAAAGCCTGCTGAAATTTAAATGGGATTTGGCAATTGGTGATACAAAACTCTCCAAATCCGAATTCCAGCGCTTGATGTCTCTCAAATCCCCCTTAGTTGAAGTTAATGGCGAATGGATTGCCCTGCAACCTGCGGATGCACGGGCGGCGCAAACCATCATGAAAGCGTCCAAGGAAGATATGAGTTTGTCAGTCGAAGACGCCTTACGACTGGCGACAGGCGATACCAAAACATTAGGAAAACTGCCCGTTGTTCACTTTGAAGCATCCGGGGCGCTGCAAAAATTAATCACCAATTTAACCGGAAATCGTACCATTGAACCCATTGACGTTCCCCAAGACTTTAACGGCACATTACGCCCATATCAACTTCGAGGAGCCAGTTGGTTAGCCTTTTTAGAACGCTGGGGGTTAGGGGCTTGTTTAGCTGACGATATGGGATTGGGTAAAACCATTCAGTTTATTGCTTTTATGCTTTATTTAAAAGAACAAGATGTTCTAGAATCGCCCACATTATTAGTCTGTCCCACATCCGTACTGGGAAACTGGGAACGGGAAGTGAAAAAATTTGCCCCGACGCTTAAAGCTATTGTCCACCACGGCGATAAACGCTCAAAAGGCAAGACATTTGCTAAAGCAGTGAAGACCAAGGATTTGGTAATTACCAGTTATCCCTTAGTGTATCGAGATGCTGCAACCCTGGAATCGGTATCCTGGCAAGGTGTCGTATTAGATGAAGCGCAGAACGTCAAAAACCCAGGGGCAAAACAGTCGCAAGCCGTGCGAAAACTGTCAACAGAATTTCGCATTGCCTTAACCGGAACTCCTGTAGAAAACCGCTTATCGGAATTGTGGTCAATTTTAGATTTTCTCAATCCCCAATATTTAGGCGATCGCCAATTTTTTCAACGGCGTTTTGCGATGCCAATTGAGAAGTTTGGCGACAGAGATTCCTTACAAACTTTGCGATCGCTGGTGCAACCGTTTATTCTGCGCCGTCTGAAAACTGATAAGACCATTATTCAGGATTTACCGGAAAAACAGGAGATGACGGTATTCTGTGGACTCGCCGCCGAACAAGCCGCCCTGTATCAGAAACTGGTGGATGAATCATTGGTAGATATTGAAGCGGCAGAGGGAATTAAGCGCAAAGGATTAATTTTAACCTTGCTGATGCGACTCAAACAAGTTTGTAATCATCCCGCTCAGTTATTAAAAGAGAAAGCCTTAAAAGACGCCAAGCGTTCTGGGAAATTACTGCGGTTACAGGAAATGTTAGAGGAAGCCATTTCAGAAGGCGATCGCGCGTTAATTTTCACCCAGTTTGCGGAATGGGGGAAACTGTTGAAACCCTATTTGGCAAAACAATTTGATCAGGAAATCTTGTTCCTCTATGGCGCAACTCGCAAGAAGCAACGGGAGGAAATGATTGACCGTTTCCAAAATGACCCCGAAGGACCCCCGATTCTGATTCTGTCCTTAAAAGCGGGAGGAACCGGACTAAATTTGACCCGGGCAAATCATGTTTTCCACATTGATCGCTGGTGGAATCCGGCGGTGGAGAATCAGGCGACCGATCGGGCGTTTCGTATTGGTCAAACTCGTAACGTACAGGTGCATAAGTTTGTCTGCACGGGAACGCTGGAAGAACGGATTAATGACATGATTGAAAGTAAGAAGCAGTTGGCAGAACAGACGGTAGAAGCGGGTGAAAACTGGGTCACGGATATGGATACCGATCAGTTGCGATCGCTGCTATTGCTTGATCGCACGGCGGTAATTGATGAGTAAGGGAGGAGTGCGATCGCGGATTGGCGGATTGTCGGATAAGTCAGGATTCGATTTGTGCGTGAAGCGAAGCTATCGCGTTAGCGAATCGCCTCTTCGGGTGATGTTTTGCTAGAAATCACGGCTTCAATACCCGAAAGGTATTGATCCATCGTTAAGACATTGGTGTAAACCAACTGTTTCAATGTTTCTTCAGTCAGAAAGGTATCCTTAATATCAATGCTAGTTTTGTAGCGAATTTCACCTGTGTTGAAGTCTAGTTCAAAGTTACCGATAATCATGCCAAAGTTAGCACGACAAACAAACTCTCCTAACTGCTTGCGCTTCTTCTGAGGAACTTTAACTGGACAGAGAGAATTTCTGCTTTGAGGTTAAATAATGCTTCAGTATCAATCCGTCGATATACTCCTGGGCTAACTTTGAAAGTTAAATGGCATTGTGTAGTATTCTCATCCCACCCAGCAATTGCTAGTTCTAACCTTGAAACCGTGTCACGCATATCCTTTTTACTGCCTCTCCTTTCTACTTCCTCTATGTATAGAATTCTGAAGGGGATAACATTTTTGCACTTCATAGTGTTTTGTTTCGGTTCTCTATTGAGATTCTTATCCTTTGTATAGGTACGCATTGCTTCTACTCTTCATTCTTAACGTAAACTTATTTGTTTACATCATGCTGCAACTCAAAATCAGGTGAATCCCAATGTCAGAAGACTTTATCCCCGATATCCTCGAAACGCTTACCGTTCCCCCCTCTCCATCAGCCACACCAAAACCCACCCCCCGCCGTGAACCTGTCAAAATCTCGATTATTGGCTCTCGCTGAGGCGTGAACAGCATCATTCGCACTTTGTACCGCCTCCGATTCGCCGAAGTGATGGAGTGGAGTCCCTTGCAGCCTACAGGCAATCCTGGGGAATTTGTGAGTATGTTGATTCGGCAGATTTCTACCTATTAAGGAATGTCTCTAATACCGACGAAAGTCGGGGCGGGTTTAGTCAGTGATGGGTGTCACCGAAACGGTAATGGTGAAACCCGCCCCTACAAACGCACCCGCAACTTGCCCTCTTCAGCTATCCGCGTCAAAATGAAGAAAAGTGCGATCGCACTGTCGGATAAGTCATCATCTTGAGAAACGGTGTCCCGTCTTTGGTCGATTGGCGAATCGTTTCATCATAGAGAATCGCGCCACTGATGTAATTCTCCTGATATTAACTCTTGATAAATTAGCTAAAACTCTTTCCATGTCGCATAAACACAGTATTCAAACAGTTCTTTCTTGCTGTTTCGCTTGCGAACAATGTTACTACCAATATTGGTATATCCAAGTTGGTGTAAGGATTCTTCCAAAAGTTTTTCCGTATTAACCGAAATCCCATAGAACGAAGAATTACCGACAATGTATGAAAGCACTGCATTATCCTGTAAGTTGTGACGCAAATTATCTAAATGCAAGTGCAGATCATAGAAATATTTCTTGACATACTTTGCCATAAGCTGAGCATTCTTATTTTCTGATTCCCCAATTTGGGAAACAATCCTGTTCAACGAAGCTGACCATTCGATTTCATTAGAGTCCCAATTCTGTAATCTACTCGTCGCCACCCCCCACGTTCCTCCAATAGCTTGCCAGTCTATCTCACCTGCTTCTTTGGCAGTATCTAGAAACTTTGTCCAATACATATACGGACGAAGTTCACGGATATAACTCATCCGGTTGGGGTAAGGTGGTGAGGTTACGACATGAGCATATTTCATGTCATTGGATACAGAGTACCGGGAATCAGCATAAAATACCGTTGCTTTACCCGCTAAAGGGTGACTAATACTATTAATTATCGCTTCCACAATAATTTGGTAAAGCGGTTCAATTTGTTCAACTTCATACCGAGTAACTTGCTCATGAAACGACATAGACACATGATTAAAGGCAGCGGAAGAGGTTTCAATCACTAAACGGCAAAAAGCCACCCATGCCAACGAAGAAACATCCCCTTCTTTCGGTTCACCAAATTCGCTGACCAAGGCTTGTCGAAGTGCTGCTATAATTTTTAATGTATGGGTACTCCACCAGCGAGTAATATTATAAATATTAGGAGTCCAGCACTCTTGGTTGATCAGACCTTTACATTGATAAATGGTTCTTTTAATTCTCTGATTCAAGTCATCCAGTTCCGAGACCGAATAATTCCGGCATTTGGCATTACCCAGCCAGATCAGAAATTGATTAATATCTAAACAATGAGCTTGTAATCCCTGTTCAGCAGCAACTAAACCCGTTGTAGCTGTCCCAGAGAAAGGGTCAAGGATGAATGATTCAGAGGGAATCTTGTCAATAATCTCTGACACTAATTTGACTGAGTAGGCAGGGGTGAGTCGTAACCATCCATGCCGTCCAAGTTTTTGGTTGTATTTAAAGGTATAATCTGACCTTTGCTTAACCTTAAGAGCCATTATTCAGCACTCAGCAATGTTTCCAGAACCTCATGGATCTCATGCTTAATATTATCTGATTTTCTCTGAAGAAAATCTGCCTGGTGCTTGGCGAACTTTTAAGGATGCTCGCCATTATTAACATTAAGGTTTAAATGCCGAACAGCCTAGGATTAATGTGATTTTAGGGGTACGATATATCGTACCCCAATCAACTTAGGGATCGATCCAACGATCATCCGCTTTAATCAAATTAATTAACTCGTCCACTCCCTGAGCTTCCGGCACCTTTTTAATCTCCTCCCGTCCGCGATACAGGGAAATATAACCCGGTTGCTTACCTACATAACCGTAATCCGCATCTGCCATCTCCCCCGGACCATTAACAATACAACCCATCACGGCAATATCTAAACCCGTCAGGTGTTTCGTTGCTTCCCGAACTTCGTGCAGTACGTCTTCTAAATTAAACAAGGTGCGACCGCAGGATGGACAAGCGACATATTCCACCATGGTTTTCCGCAGTCCCAACGCCTGGAGAATGCTATAGCAAACCGGAATTTCTTTTTCTGGGGCTTCTGTCAGAGAAACACGAATGGTATCGCCAATTCCTTCGGCTAATAGCGTACCAATACCCGCTGTAGACTTAATCCGTCCATATTCCCCATCACCAGCTTCTGTGACACCCAGATGCAAGGGGTAATCCATCCCCAACTCATCCATGCGTCGTACCATTAACCGATACGCCGCCAGCATGACGGGAACACGGGAGGCTTTCAGGGAAATCACCAAATTGCGGAAGTCGAGGGATTCACAGATTCGGATAAATTCCAGCGCTGATTCCACCATTCCTTCCGGGGTATCGCCGTAGGTAAATAGCATCCGTTCAGCCAAGGAACCGTGATTCACCCCGATTCGCATCGCTTTCCCTTGGTCGCGTAGAGAAATGACGAGGGGTGCTAAAGTTTCCTTGATCTTTGCGCCAATTTGTTCAAATTCAGCTTGAGTATACTCCGTGCGATCGCTCTTTGGTTTCTCAAAGACATATAACCCTGGATTGATCCGTACTTTATCCACATGCTTGGCGACTTCTAGGGCTATTTTCATCCCGTTGTGGTGAACATCCGCCACCAAGGGAACATTTTGGTACGTCTGAATCAGCTTCTGCTTGATTTGGGCGAGGGCTTTGGCGTGCGCCATACTGGGAACCGTGACTCGGACTATCTCACAGCCAATTTCATGCAAGCGGCGAATCCCAGCCACTGAACCCTCAAGATCTAAGGTATCTTCATTAATCATCGACTGCACCACCACCGGATGTCCGCCCCCAATCGTGACATTCCCAACGGGTACTGGGCGGGTTTGGCGACGGTGGATAACGGTATCCAATGCTGGGGGTTTTGGGGCTGTTTGAGGAGTTGGAAGTGTTTGCATAACCTATAGGGATAATTTCTCTAGCTAAACTATCTGTCTGTATTTTCTCTATTCTCCCAGATTGCCACAGTTGGGGCGTTTTTGGGTTAAGGCAACAGAAAGTGCGATCGCGTTTGGTAGTGTTAACGTAGGCTATAACTAGCCATAGCTGCTAAAAATAGGGATTTGCAGTGCCACGCCTGGTGATGGTACTGCGTATGATATCATATCAGTTCTCCTGCTCACGCTGTAGGACAAGAAATCATGAAAAGCTTTTCAATAACAAAAAACTTGTTTATTAATGCACCGCCAAGTTTATTCTTTGACACGTTAACAAATTCAGAAAAGATTATCCAATATTATCCTTTGAAAGAAGTTATATCCGATTGGCAAGTTGGTAGTGATATTATCCTTAAAGGAAACAATAACGGTGAAGACTTTATTGATTATGGTAAAATTGATATCTTAACCCCTAATCAGAAGTTTCAGTATACATATTGGAGCGACAATCACGGTACAGATAGAACGCCAGAAAACCAGTTGACTATTTGTTACACTCTTGATGAAGTTGACCGGGGAACGAATCTTAAACTAGAACATACCAACTTAAAGTCTGAGCAAATGTACTCTGAAATGCTTAAAGTTTGGGATTTATTACTGTCGAGCTTAAAGAATTTTGTAGAATCAGGTCAACTCAAAAACAGAGAATAGTAAATAATTAATGTCCTTGACAACCTGTAACTCAGTTAACAAAAATTTATGTCTATATACTTATTTATCATCATTCCCATCCTCTCTCCTAACTGAATCCTGAATTCTAAGTTGCCGTGGGGTGGACAAAAGCAACACGCTTTACTCTCAGAGGGGGTAACGGTTATAACTCTTGCCCACCTTACATGACATTGGCTGATGGAGACTGGTGCAATACGTGAGTTTAATCCAATTTTAACTACTCCGGAAAATCGGGAATCACCCACTTAGGTGGTTCCATCAGTTTCTTCCGTCGCGCCTCCTCAGCTATCTCATACATTTTATCCAATGACGTCTCATTGATAAATGTTGAGGCTTTAGCCGCATACTCCTTGTGGGGACATTTATCACCCAATATACAACCGTTAACGCAGGCTTCAGCACAGTTTATGGTAGGTTCCATAGGTTCCACTTCTGAACTCCTTATTTCCAGCTTCGTCGGACAATTTTAAACGCTATATCCTATTTCTCTATATTTACAAATTTTAATGCATTTAGCCACTTCTGGAGAATATATAGGGGCTGCTGAATAAGTGTTGTGGTGAGGGGGAGCTGGGGAAGCTGGGGAAGCTGGGGGAGCTGGGGGAGCAAGGGTACATTTTCCCTGAGCAAGGTGATGCCATACTTATGAAGGATGCTACCCCATTTCCTTGCACT